>NZ_JBVVPX010000006.1:34904-215529 GCF_055811375.1 Mesorhizobium sp. WSM4848 | reverse complement strand
CTTGAGCGGCCTACAGTCTTCCCAGCCGGCGAACCTACCCCGTTTGCTGGTTAGGCCCGGCGGCCGGCTGTTGGTCAGTGGCTGTCGGGCCGCTCGAACTTGCGGTGATGGCTGAAATGCAAAAAGCCCCGCCGCTCCATTTGCGAAGCGGCGGGGCCCCCACTCGCCCCGATGCTGACCATGCAATTGCGGTGCCAGCAGCAAATGACCCACTGTGGGACAGGCCCACGGGCGCCGTAATCTGCGCTTTGTCCCCTATGACGATGCACTCAGCCTCGTAAGAGCAGTCGTTTTTCATCTCGGGCCATTCGAAGATCGCGAGACAGCATGGGACACGGCATCGGCTGAGGCGGCTGCAACCCTGTCCGGGCATCTCTGGGAAACCGTCAGGGTAGCGGATACCGTTATGACATTCGATCACCGGACGAGCGGACCATACGAGCTTGTGCGCCGAACTACCGACCATTGGAAGAAGTGTGACATCGACCCGCTTGAGAAATGGGGTGGCGACCGCCCCCAAAGGACTATGTGACATGTTCCGAAACGGAGGCGATGGAGCCCGGCTTTCAGGCGATTGTCGACAGCATGCTGGAGGTCGGCTGGACGCGCAGGGAGCTCATGCGCTCGCTACGCCGGCTGATCGCCGCCGACAGCATGACGCAAAAGGAAAACGCCAAGGTCGAGGCGCAGCTCGCGATCGCCCGTGCCATGATGAGAACCGGCCGGCCATTCTAGCTCCGAACGGATTATGAGTTTGTCAAAAACCCTGCTGGAGGCACCCGATTTGAGATCCGCGCAGCTAAATCCCTTCCTGCGCTGATAAGCGACCACCCGCCATTCCTCGATTTGGCGCGTGGTCCGCATCCGAACGGCAGTTTCGAACATTGACACAACTGCATTCTGCCTTGACAAGCATGTTGTGCCGGGTCGCCTCAGCGTGTCGATCGGATCGCGCGCGCAATGATCCGGGCCGGCCGGCCGTCCTAGGTGCGTGATAGTCGACTGCTGGGAAAGCCTTAAAGCTTACCGCCCTAGATCACGGCGCAAGAGACGCGGCTTCTCTCAGAATCGAGGCACGATCAAGCCCGATCAGCGATGCAATGTCGCGTATCTGCTGCTCAGTAGCACCGGACTCCCGCGCAAGTGAGCGTACATAGTCGTCTGTCGGGCGGACCCGCCCTGCTTCATCTGCCATCAGACAATGCCTTACGTTTGGGGCAGGAGTGCGATGGTCGCTCCCAAGCGTCAGCGCCCATTGTGCGTGGCTGGCGATCTCAGACTGTACGCACTCGCACAGATTTTGGCCAGTCGGTCCTCTCTTTTATTGGTCCTGGCTCTCGTCCCAAAAATCCTGCAGCGAGGCGTGCCGAAGGTCTTCCTCGCCCCTGAGATGCTTGATGCGGACCTTGATCCCCGGCTTGACCCACTGCGTTGCCGCTTTGGCATGTCCTTGGGTGGTGGCCCGGCATGTTCCTGGACGCGCTTCATCCCGAAATTACCCTCCCCAATAGGGGGTAATGGCCTCGATTACCACGCTAACGGAAAAAGCCCGCCGCACCTTTTCGGCGCGAACAGCTACGACGAAGGAACACGACCTCTGCAACGCGCGTCAGTCTTGCTTCCGCTTCCACAGATCCGAAGTCGATGCGTATGCGAACGATGCTGACCAAGCGATCAGGACGAGTCCGTTGAGACCCTCCAAGGCAGCAACGATTCGCATCGGCCCAGTGGCATAGACTTCGCCAAAGCCGATGAGCCCGCGTCATCCGATCGATGGATGAAGCCCATCATGGGCCGCTGCTACTTTGATGCATGGCGCGACTTACCCCGGTTGTGGCGCGTCAGTAGATAATGGAATCGTCGCCCATGAGGCTCGCGACCCTCCACCTTGAAACTGCGAGGTACGGCGATGTATATCGCGCCGAAAGGCTCGCGCGGTTAAGGCAGCAAATCGTGAGGCACATCCAGCGCACGGACCGCTCGGCGCAGAAAGTCGAGCAAGCGCTGGCCAGGTTGGCTGAAGCCCACGCGCTCGTAGAGCGGCTCGCGCGGCCTCAGTAGGGCGGCGCTCCACGCGGCGACCCGCACCGCCAACCGCGTCTACATCGAGCGGGAGCAGTAGTGGCAGTGCCGGCAGTACTGGCGGTGGCGGCTACTAAAAACGCGATCGACACTCAGTTTTGGAAATCGCAGAGAACGTTAATCGCGCCGAACTGACCGCCCTCAGCAAAAAACCCGCCACCACCGGAGGCAGCGGGCTCCGGCCCTCATTTACGGCGTGTTAGATCCAGCGGTCCCGGCGCTGGTCGCCGGCCACAAGAAAAAGGCCCAACAGCAGGCCTACAGCCGCGCCCAGGATGAAGGCGGACGACACAGTGCCAGGATTTTCTTGAACGACACCGGAAGCCGTAGACGCCCTTTTGCGAAGTGCTTGCGTTGTCCGAGACACGCTATCGGCCGCGCCCTCATACCAACCAGTGGCTTCTTCGACCACCTCTTCAGCACGCTCCGCGAGCGTCCGATTGATTTTGTTGATCTCGCGCTTCAGCTGCGCAACTTGCTTCTCCAAAGCTTCCTGAGCTTCGCGCTGCGTCTCCGTCGGCGTTGCGTCTTCGTTCGGGTCGTCAGCCATTGTGATCTCCTGTTTGGTGGGCCTCAACGGCTAGCCGAGGCGTAAGGTTCCTGAGCGACAAAAAGGCCCGCCACCGTGAGGCAACGGGCTTAGGCAGTTGTTGCCGGGGATCAGTGCTGGTCGCTCAACCCACGTTTTCTACGAGGTTGCGGATGCGCTGCAAGAAACGCCTCGTCCGCCGCGATGAGCTTGGCGACTTCATCCGATCAGCTTCGAGCGGCGCGAGCGCTTCTTGGACTCTCTCAGCCTGATGTCGCGGCCGCCGCAAACGTCTCGTCCATGACGGGGAAACGCGCCGAAGGTTCGGGAAAGCCTGCCCCCTCTGCTGATGCCGTGAAAGCCATACGCCGCGCCCTCGAATCTGCCGGCATCGAGTTCATCCCCGAGAATGGCGGCGGCGCCGGGGTGAGGCTGAGAAAGGGCGGCGGCGGCGGCGGCGGCGGCTAAGGCGCTACCGCGCTACGCAATCGCAAATGACTCGCTATTCTGTGGATGAGGCGTAGGGTCCAGCGTGTCGTCCGCCCTTTCACGGCACGCGGACGCTTGGAAGCCAACTTCGGTGCTCCCGCCCCTATAGGGGAGAAATCCGATGGCAGAAGTTGCCCACGATTATCTCGACCAGCTCCTGGAATGCCCTTACTGCCTAACGATACGGCTAAGGATTCCCGCTGATGCGACGCCCGATACTTCAATCGCTTGCGACGATTGCGGCAGGTACCTTGACTCCTGGGATGAGATGCAAACGGACTTTGAACAGCAAGGCGGAGGCAACGGCATCTTTAAGCTCGATAAGGGCAGGATTGAACGGATCAACGGAACTCACCGACCCGAGCACAATCGCTAGCGACTGCTCCGCGTTCAGCCGCTGTTGAGGGCGGCGGCCATGCCATTTAGGCGCTATAGCGGAATATTCAGACCTACCGATCTGGAGTTGCTCCAGCGAGTGTTTGACCAGTTGTGCGCCGAGCACCGCCTAGCCCGAAAAGACAAGGACCAACGGGAACATCTCGCCTGCGAAGTCATCGAGGCTTTCGAGAACGGGTTCAGCGACGAAGCGGAGTTGTGGCGGGCGCTTTCGAAGCGCCGCACGGCTCGGGGTGAACAGAAAAGCCCGCCGCCTATTCGGAGCGCTGGCTAACTCTCATCCCAAAAATCTTGCAGCGAGGCGCGGCGTATGTGGCTGTGATCGCCGCGGAGATGCTTGACGCGCAATTTCATCCCGGGCTTGACCCACTGCGTCGCCGGCCGCTTCTCCATGGCTTCTGGCGGAGGCCCGGCATGCTCCTGGACACGCTTCCACAGCCGCTCCTTCATGTCGCGGCCCAGGCTGATGAAGGCCGAACCGACATATTTCCCGGTGCCAGGCTCTGCCAGTAACGCGAAAGCCGCCTTGCCCGGCTCACGCTCGACTCCCATCAGTTCGAACTCGTCGACCGTCCAGCTCTTTATCTTCAGCCAGTTCGTCGTCGGGCCGCTGCCATATTTGCTGTCGGCGCGCTTTGAGACGATCCCCTCGAGGCCGGCCTGGTCGGCGAGATAGAAGATCGCCTTTGCGTCACCAGGCATCGCCTCGCTGAACTGGATCCGGCTGTTTGGCTTGATGATGCCGTAGAGGATTTCGCGGCGCCCCTTGCAGCCGATGTCACGTAAGTCGTGGCCATTCAGGTGCAGGATGTCAAAGGCGCCCAGATACATGGCATAGGGATCGCTGTGGACGGCTTTCTGGAGTGCGGCGAAATCCGGCAGCCCGGCATCGTTGGTGACGACAGCCTCGCCGTCGATGATCGCGTTCTCGACCTCGAGCTCTCGCGCGGCCTCGACGAGCCCTGTATATTTGCTCGTCCAGTCTGCGCCGGTTTTGGTGAAGACGCGGATATCCTCGGGGCTGTTGATGACGATCTGAGAGCGGTAGCCGTCGAGCTTGATCTCGTGAATCCAGTCCTCGCCACCGGGCGGCTTGGCGACCAGCTTGGGCTCCATCGGCGGAATGAACTCGAGCCGGCGGGCGCCGGTACTTACAATTTTACGCACTCACTCGATTCTAGGCGGCAGGCTTATATTAGCCAGAGTGAACAGAACGTGATTCCGGGCCGAGACCTTCACACCCTCGCCGGGCGTAACCGAAACTCAAGCACGCCATAGAAAGTACCAACGAGCGATGGCGTATCCTGCCAAGCCCAACATAGTGAGCGCATACAGAACCAGGAACAACGGAACCACGGACGGGCTGGCTTCGAGGGCGGGGTCAGCTTCTTCCCATTCCCCAACCAGATTGCGATCCCGCCTGGCCTCCGTGACCGCCAAACCGTCCGGCCCAATTTTACCGTCGATCTCTCTCGAAATTCTTTTTGTGATATCGGCTAGGATCACTGGATCCTCGGGCAGGTTGTCCGGAAACCCCTCAGGAAGATTGTCGCCATCGTTCTTGTCCATGGCGCCAACAATGTTTTCTGCCTCACTTATGTTCCAAGTTTCTAATGTAAAATTTTGACCAAGACCCGATCCAACGGCAGCGGGAAGGAAAAGCGCGGCTGTCGGGGACCAACACAATCGACCGTCAACCAGCCACCAAGACCAGCAGTGCGACGCCCGATGGCATAAGGAAAGCGCGACCCTCGCGCGCTTCAGGCGGGCGCTCGTGGATAAAACCATTACTCCGACAATCCCGGATCGAAATGCACAATGGCATTAAGGATGGTGCGGTAGAGACTGTCGACTTCCTCGTCGATCTCTTCACGCCTGATGCCCACTGACTTCGCGTCGGCAAACAGCTTGTGCGTCAGCTCATTGATCGAAATTACATCCGGCCGGGCCGTTCTAGGAACGCTGTTCGCAATCCACTTGTGCAGGAAAGTGATGCCGCGTGCGCTCATCTGGGCATAAGCTACCGAACGGACATTAGTTCCAGCTTGAACACGAACAACAGAGCGGATGAACGAATTTCGGAACAAAGAGGAACAAGGCGCTATGTCGCAAGTTGGGTTCCGTAGTGGGAAGGAACATCTCACCATGGGCGAAGATAGAAAAAGTGAACCCGAGCGGCAAAAGGAACTCCAGGCGCAGGCGCTCGCACGTGAAACCGGGATCACCCGGGACCAGGCTCTCACGCTCATAGAATTGCTAGGAACGGATCGATCATCACTGCTGCGCGAGGCCAACATACTGAAGAATCGAAAGCCCAGCAGTGCACCATGACGAACCACAAGACGGGCAGCTGCCCTCTGAATGACCTGCCAATCGTTTGCCGAAGAGCTTGAAAGCGCCGCCGACCGCACCGCCGATATGTCGCGCGCGGATTTGCAGATTATCCTAGGTCGCGCTGCATTGATGCTCAGGAACATCTGAGGCGGGCCGCTGGAGCCCGCAACGGAGGACGCTCTCAACTCCATCAATCGGTTGCCGGCCATGCACGGGGCGCCGCGCCTAAAGTAGGGGAAGCCGCCCCCGGTCAGCAGGACACGGACGCCAATACCGCCGCCCCCGGGCAAATGAAGAAGACTACCGAAGACTGCTAATTGGCAACGTCAGACAAGGGGAAGGCCGGCGCCGCTGGGGGGCGTTGGGGTGGATTGCCTGTAGGGTGCCGGCCTGGCGGATTGGGGTCGGCCGCACGACAACTACCAGAGGGTAGGTAGGGATCACGCGCTCGGGCGGCAGCGTTGCTCTCACCGTAGCGTTATGTTCTTCATAGACGGCGATTGCATGATGACGGTCATTAAAGCGACCTCCAAAGACACCATTGCCAACTACCGCCACACCAAAGGACTGTGGGTCATTGCTGGCAGCGTCCATCGAAAGTCCTATTGTTTGCGCCACGCTTGTCATACCAGGCTTCGGGGTCACGAACTGTGAGAACAACTTTTGCATCAGGGTAGTGATCGCTCACTTCGCGCCAGAAATGCGCCGTTGGCCAATCGACAGCGGAACGATTAGCCGGCATATGCCAGATCCCAGTTCGGGAGTTGTCCCTGGCCAGCGGCGCGCCACAGCTTTTTCTGTTCGGGGTTGGCATTCACGTCTGCCATTATGGTGGCAAGGCCCGAACCCAAGATGCTCCAATGCCAGTTTCAGCGACGTGCCGGTGCGACCCATGCCCGCGCCAATGACATCTAGAGACATGAGCATCCTCCAAGGTGACTCAATCACTCTAAATACCGCCCTTCCTTCTATTTCGCTACATGAAGGTCTCCGGGTCGATTCCTGCCATACCCTGCGGGTAGACCCAGCAAACATGAAAGACCGCCGATGGCAATTCATGTCACACAGGAACGTCCGATGGCGGCGACTCCATCTTCGCCTTTGTCGTTACGAACACTTCAGAAGGATCGATCCTAAGGTTTACAGTGACGAAGGGGTCGGCGGCAACGACAAGCGGCCGATCTTTATTTCGATCGGCTCCTTCCGTTTCATAGCCTAGCGGGGGGCTGCATCACGAACGCCGTTCGAAGCAATTGGAATAACAAGCCACGGACTTGCGTTTACGCAAAAGAGCACGACGCAAATCCGCGCGGAGGACGCTCGATGCATGCCGGCCCGCGAAACTTACTCATAGCCGCATTGGGAGCCCTCATAGTGAGCTGCGCAAGCGTTCCGGCGCAGAAAACGGGGGCAATAATCGGTTATGGTCCCAACCCCACCTTACCGAAACCAAGACCGACGCTGATCCCGACCGTCAACATCGCCGAGGCAAAAGGCTGGCAGAAAGGGGATATGCCGACCCCGGCGAAGGGGCTGACAGTGAACGCCTTCGCCACCGGCCTCGACCATCCGCGCTGGCTGCACTTGCTTCCGAACGGCGACGTGCTGGTTGCCGAAACCAATGCCCCTGCCAAGCATGACGAAGGTTTCAGCCTTAGAAAGGTCTTCATGGACCTGGCTATGAAGCGCGCCGGCGCCGCGACCAAAAGCGCCAACCGCATCACCCTCCTGCGCGACACCAATGGCGACGGCATTGCGGATGTACGCAGGACGTTCGCGGAAGACCTCAATTCACCGTTCGGTATGACACTCTCCAAAGGCAAGCTCTATGTCGCGAATACCGACGCGCTCGTCGCTTTCCCCTACTCCACCGGCCAGACCCGAGCCACCACGCTGCCGGAAAAGATCGTCGACTTACCGGCCGGAGACCTCAACCATCATTGGACCAAGGACGTGATCGCGAGTCCGGATGGACGCAAGCTCTATGTCACCGTCGGCTCCAACAGTAACGTTGGAGAAAACGGCATGGCCGCGGAGAAGAACCGCGCCGCCGTCCTTGAAGTGGATCGGTCGACCCGCCGCACCCGGGTCTTTGCGTCAGGGCTACGCAACCCGAACGGGCTCTCCTGGAACCCCGAAACTGGCGAGCTTTGGGTCGCCGTGAACGAGCGTGACGAGATCGGCGACGATCTCGTGCCGGATTACATGACCTCGGTTCGTGACGGCGCTTTCTACGGTTGGCCCTACAGCTACTTCGGACAGAACGTCGACGAACGCGTCAAGCCGCAGCGCCCCGATCTCGTGGCGAGGGCGGTCAAGCCCGATTATGCGCTGGGCTCCCATACCGCCTCGCTGGGACTGACCTTCTCCCAAGGAGCGTCGCTCGGTCCGGTCTACGGCAACGGCGCGTTCGTGGGCCAGCACGGCTCGTGGAACAGAAGCGTGCACAGCGGTTACAAGGTGATCTTCGTGCCGTTCCGCGGTGGTAAACCGAGCGGTCCCCCGAAGGATGTGCTCGCTGGCTTCGTCGGGCGTGATGGCAAGGCGATGGGCCGTCCGGTCGGCGTTGCTGTCGATCAGACCGGCGCACTGCTCGTCGCCGACGACGTCGGCAATGTCATTTGGCGGGTGAGCCGGGCAAATCGCCATTAAGCGCCGGCCATCTTGCTCCAGCGGAATCATCAAGCACGCTGTTTTAGTCAAGGTCGCGCTCGAATTGGGTTGCCGGGGCTATCCAAAACCGGCATGGCCCGGTTGCCGTCTCCCTGAAGGAAAAGTAGCCGGGCCGCCCAGCCTGTCAAAGCACGATATGAACGTCCGCGGCAGTTCGTTGACTCTGGTTGGGTCCGGAACATCGGCGATGAAGTGACGCTAACTGTGACCGTGCCTAGGAAGCTGGATGGTGGACGAGCCAGCGTCAGCATCCCTTCCTATGCCTTCCCCTATTCGATCCCAGCGCCAAAGAAGACCCAGCCAGGCGACGAGCTACAGCTTAGAGGCGTGGTCACCCACGTCGACGAGGCGGACCAAAAGGTGACGGTGAAGGCCGGCGGGCTGATTACCGTCGATGCCGATGCGATCACTGATTGGACGCCTGTTCCGCGCAAAAAGACGAGCTTGGAGATAAGGCCGATTAGCGAACGCTCATCGACGAAGAAGCATGCAAGCTCAAGAGACTAGCTGCAGTGAACGCGCCGGCCTCAAGCTGGTACGCATGGCGATTGATCAAACCTGTCCGGCTGGCGTGTTGCCAAGCGAAGAAGCGGTGTTGCTTCTCTACGGTCCCGAACCGGTCCATGAGGGCGAAGCGCTTGCGAAGGGCCTTTATTGAGACAAAGGCTGAGCCGGTGGCCGGACAGCTAGCGCCCCAGAGGTAGTTTGGAGGCGGAGACGAGTTCTTCCTCGTCCGTGATACCAGCCGAGTAGTTTGCAAGGATCCGGGATGCGAGAGCCTCACGTAGATGTTCGGAGTCGCCCTCCCTCTTGAGCCGGTCGAACACACGGCCCAGCGTAGCTACTTCGGATTCACTGAAGACGCCAAATTCTTTAGCCTTTCGATAAATCGGCATACCACCCCCTCCGGCTAAAACATTCTGCGCAACTAATACGATTCAGGACATCTAGGACAACAAAAAAGCCCGACGGACCTTTCGGCACGGCGGGCGAGACGCCCTAGCTCACCAGGCGACTATATATCTGGCAAGCCCGCCTACCGCTTTGCAGCTAGGGCCTTTGCTTCCCAGAGCAGCGAGGCCCAATGGAGCCCGAGTAACAAGATAAGCTCTCGGGCCTGTTCTTCGGTGATGCCGGTTTCTTTGACCAAGCGTCGAACGACGAAATCAATGTTGTTGGGCGCCCTATCCTGTTCGTCAGCCATAGGAAAGCTCCTTAGGAGCTGCGGGAACGACACAATCAACCGTGACTGTCCAGACGAGCAGTGCGACGCCTATGGGACACCTTAGTCGTTCACGTCAGTCAAAGTGCTCGGGCAAGTCCTTCAACTGGTCGGTGGTCATTTGCGTGATGGCATGCACATTGCCGTCCTCGTCCCGCATAAAATCGAGCTGACTGGCATACAGCGCCACGCGCTTTGAGCCGATTCCGAGGAAGCCGCCAACATCGAAAACGACCTGGGCGTCGTCCCCGGTTCCATGGATGTGGTCTACCGAACTGATTTCCTCATCATCGCGACCGTAGATGGTCGCTCCTTCAATCAAATCAGCGCGCAGTTCCGCGTTCGTAAGCCGTACGTGATTGGTGTGGTCCATGGTGGGGTCTCCTCTCATTGGTCTGAGGTAACCCCCGACCGGGCCAACCGTTCCGAACGATTATTTGCGGCTCCTGACGGATATCTGGACTCTTGCCTAAGAACGAAGCATTCTCTCTTCGGGGAGAAGGGCGTGGGCAAAGGCCACCGTTATCAAAGCGCCAATCAGGCTGGCCGCTGGCGAAGGCACGCCGGCAGAAGAAGGCCGTCACGGCGGCTGCCGCGACCGCTCTTGGGGCTGATCTTCCTCGGCGTTGGCACGCTTGCTGCCGCAGTCACCCAATTCGCGATCCAGAGCACCGCCGGCCAACAGAGCACCTCAGGCCTCCAGAGCACGATAACAAATTGGACAGAGGCCGCTGCCTGGGCCGCTGCAAGGCCGGGCATCTGTCATCGACGGCGACACCGTCGAGATTGCCGGTCAGCGCGTCCGCTTCAATGGCATCGACGCACCTGAGAGCCGTCAGCACTGCGACGACGCAAAGGGCCTTGACTACCCGTGCGGGCGCCGCGCTGCCCAAGCCTTGGACAAGTTCCTGTCTGGCACGGCAGTTGCGTGGTCAGGTATGGGGGAATGGGGCGGAGGCCCGTCGCTTCGCAAATGTAGCGGCGGGTCTTCTGCATAGAAGGTCGCGTCCCAGTCTACGCGCTGCCGTCCGTCTCGCTTTCCTCGTCTATCGCCCGGACCGGCAGTAAGCAGCTGTAAAGACATAGGGAGTGTCTACGAAGTGGTCCTCTATGCGCTGCGGCCAAGCGACCTATTAACCGAAACCTGTTAACTAAATTTGGCCTAAGCCATTGATCCTCAATAGGGACTTTTGAACTAACTCCCCCTCGCGAGCATGCGCGTACCGGTCCCGAAATTACCCTCCCCAATAGTGGGTAAACCCAACATCGTGTAGACGCGCCGCCGTTCATCGACGGTTCAGGCTCCTTGGCGTAAACTGGACAGCCTGCAACTGGGTCTTCCTATTCAGAGGAGTCCGCGATGAAAAGGCACTTATCAGCCCTAGCGGCCACAATCTTGGCCGCATCTTTCGCCTTGCCGGTCAACGCCGCGCCGATGTTCATGCAGAAACCCGAGCAAATGCGGGCCGACGTGGACGAACCCGTCAAACACTGGAAAAACGGGAACGGCAATCGTTACTGGCGGAATGGCCGACACTGGAACAACGGGTACGCACGGCGGTCTTGCCGCTACTACGGGTCATGCTATCCACGCCGCTACTACGGCTACCGTAACTACTATCCGCACTACTATCGGCCATACTATCGGCCGTACTATCAGGGCTACTACCCGCGCTACTATCCTGGCTACTATCCAGGCTACTACCCTGGCTCGGGAGTGAGCATTTATCTGTCGTTCTAGCTAGCTGGATGTCCGATATCCACAGGGCTGAAACGGCCAATAAGGAAGGCTGCGGCTAGCGTCGTGGCGTTGTCGGTGCGCTCTGGTCTGGGCAGTCACGAGAGCGGACCGGTGTAGCGCAAGCCGTCAACGCTCGACTAGCGCGAAAAATGGCCTGCTGCTGCCGGAAAAGCAACGGGCCACTCACCGGATGGCCGGAAAACGTGGAGAGTATATCAATCCCCGGCCTGACCCCAAAACGGCATCGCTGGCAAGCTTGTTCCGGCGCCGCCTCGATTGGTTAGGTTCGTACAAAGTCATCGCCGGTCCTTGGCTTCGCGGTAGGCGCTCGCCGTGGTGTCGGGCGAATATATCAGCCCGACCGCCTTGCCGCCGCATCTCGAGCATTTCAGCTTCGGCCTGATGTCCCATTCCATTGCCGGTGCATCAGGCCCCCACCGATGGCGCAGCTTGTGAAGATCGAGAAGCTGGCGGTGGCTGCACGGCGCATGATGGCAGCACGCCGTCACCTGTTTGGTGGCGTCTCAGTTTGAGATTGGTAGCCGCTGAACAACCTCAACAATGTCACGCGTGCGTGTGACGCGCGAGCCCCACGCAACATCGAAGACATTGCCCGGCGATTGAATAGCGGCGTTCGCCGCCTCCAAACTATGGAACTCATAGAAGGCAGTGTGCTTCGAGGGATCAGTTCGGCTCCAGGTGCGCCAAGCCCGGAGTGCCCCAAACTCGCGCAATGCGTCTGGCATATGGCGATCATACCATTGGTCGAAAGGGGCTCGATCCGCCTCTTTGGGCACATCGGCGCGCACTATTAGCAGTGCTTGAGTGGACATTTCCCCTCCTTTCTCAGATCGCTGCGAAATGGGCCATCTTGTATGGCCCTCGCTTCCCCGGCTTCGGCGCAACTGCGTCTATCTTCGCGCAAACATCGTCCATTGACCAGAGCAGCGCTCGGCTTGTCGGTCATTGGCTTGCCTTGCCGTAGGCGTTCGGGCTGGTGTCGGGCGAATAGATCAGCCCGACTGCCTTGCCGCCGCACTTGGTGCATCTCAGCTTTGGCCGGATGTCCCATTCCATGGCCGGCGCGTCGCACTATTGCAGGTGTTTTGGCGTTCAATATGGCTGATATCCAGCATCTTGGTTGCCGCCTATTTACTCGCCGGTCTGGCGGGGCTTCTGTCCTAGCCCACTGCGTTTGCCGCGATGTCAATCATTTCCGCACAAGTCGCAGAGCGCGCCGTCTGCCGCTTGGGCTTCCTTGACAGCCTGCTTCCCGAGCTTCGGGCGGACAGTCGGGGTTAACCAGCTCGCAAAGGACGGCGGCAGCATCTCGCAGAACCCCCCTTATCTCATCCGGCGTCAGTTTCTCGAGACATCTCGCGGCTTCCAGAAGATCAACGACAAGATCATCGGCATGCGCGGGCACGTGCGGCATTTTGAAAACCCCAATGTGGACGGCAGATTAGACGCACTAACATAAAGGTTGGCAATCAACCGACGGTCGCGCTTTTGAACGGGCTACAGCAGCACGTGTGCTCATGCCTCGTCCGGGCCGACCGAAAGGCACAACGCTGCTGATCAACTTGCGGGGCACCTTATGGCTTCTACACGGCGGAATTACCGCCGACGTACTTCATTCGCATGTTTCGATTACATTAGAATTAGATAATATATCGCCAGCCAGGCGAGCTCCCCTAAGGCTCGCTGGTCAGGCCCAGCGGTCTCCTGCCACCGCAAGCCGCTGGGCCGCTCAATGCCCCCCCACAAGCGGCGCCGGCCACTTTCAGCCCCTTCTTTCGAAAGTTGGCTTCCAGTCGCGATTGCGCGCCCGCTGCTGGCCTTCGTAGTCAGGAATGCATGTGAAGAACACCTGCCGGCGATCACGCCCGGCAGTCTTGCAATTTGAGCAGACAAAGAGCCCGACCAGGTCGTCATGCATCGAGCCGTGGTCTCGGCCGAGCCTGTCAATCAGCGCCTGGATGTCGAGCTTTGTTGATCTGCAGCACATCGGGTGTCCGCAATTAACATAGATGCTTTCGCGGGCGGCCAGGGTGTCGGCGAGGGACTTTTGAGGCATGACGATCTCCGTTGAAGGGCTCGCCGCAACGGGAGGAATATAATCCTGAGATTAGCGCCGGCAAGTTCGCCCGACGGCTTTCAACCGCTACTTTCATCCCAAAAATCCTGCAGCGAGGCGTGCCTTAGGTCTTCCTCGCCCCTGAGGTGCTTCACGCGGGCTTTGATGCCGGGTTTGACCCACTGCGTTGCCGGCCGCTTTGGCATGTCCTTGGGCGGTGGCCCGGCATGTTCCTGGACCCGTTTCCATAGCCGCTCGCGCATCTCGCGATTGACGCTCACGAACGCACTGCCGACATATTTCCGGGTGCCTGGCTCGGCCATCAGAGCGAAGGCCGGCTTACCCCGCTCGCGCTCGACGCCGAGAAGTTCAAACTGGCTTTCGGTGAAGGATTTTGTCTTCAGCCAATTGGTAGTCGGGCCACTGCGATATTTGCTGTCTCGACGCTTCGATACCATCCCTTCCAGGCCGGCCGCGTCGATCAGATGATAGATCGCATTAGCCTCGCCCGGCATCGTCTCGCTGAACTGGATGCGACTGTCAGATCCTATAAGGCCAGCCAGGATTTCCCGCCGATCCTCAAGCGCCATGTCGCGCAAGTCGTAGCCGTTGAGATGCAGCAGATCGAACGCGACGAAATAGAGGTCGTGCTGGCGCCGCGTGATCGCCTTCCGCAGGGCGGCAAAATCCCGGAATGCGAGGGCGACCACGTCATCTGGCAAGGGCAAATGCGTGGCGTCGACCACACCTCGACCGTGTCGGCAAATGCGGCTGCTTCCCGTCGCTGGGCGAATACGGCGAGCCGACGACGCTGTTTGTTGGCGGCGACGTCCCGGCCATGGAGTGACACCTCTGCTCAGCCTTACTTCTCGCTTGGTCATGGCACTCCCCTTCCAGGGGAATCGGTGATCGAACGTCACCAGCGTGCCATGGCCGCCCCTCGCCTCAGAGCATGGGCCGTTCCCTCTCCAAAGCTTTTTTGCAGAACCTTCAGGACACTATCTCCTTCGAGATCTGCGTCGAGCGGCTACCAAGCAGCATTTTTGCCTGCGCTGGACGGGCAGTTGATAGCTTCATCACCGTCGTATCGCGGCATCCCGCCTTTAAGCGGGTATTGCCATGGGCTATTCCACCCCCGCCAACGGCGACACGGCCGGTCCGTTCAAAGCCGTGCCATCGATGGCAAAATGCGAGCCATGGCAGGGGCAGTCCCAGCAGCGCTCGAGGGAGTTCCAGTGGACATGGCAGCCGACATGCGTGCATGCGGCCGAGCGCTTGTAGAGCTTGCCGTCGTCATCGCGAAACGCGGCGACTTTGGTGAGCCCTTCGCGAACGATGGCACCTTCTCCCGGTCGCAGCTTGTCGGCGGAATCGATTTCGCCAGGAGCGATGTACTCAGCAAAACTCTTGATCGCCGTCGCATTCTCCGACAGGTAATCGCCGATCGCGCCTGCCGTCTTGCGAGACGGCTCGTAAAGTTCGCGCCAGGGGCTTTCCCCCTTCAGAATCAGGTCGGAGATCAATAGGCCGGCGACGACGCCATGGGTAATGCCCTGGCCCGAATCCCCAGTCGCTACAAAGACACGCTGGTTCCCAGGATTGCGGCCGATGAACCCCGCATAATCGACGGTCTCCATCACCTGCCCGGACCACCGGTTCGTTTCCATGCCGACATCGGGCACCAGCCTTTTGGTCCAGGCCGCGAGGGCCGCGAAGCGTTTGCCGGCATCATCAGCCTGTCCGGTTTTGTGGTCTTCACCTCCGACGATCAGGAAGCCGGTCCGACCTTTGCCAGGCTGAAGCCGAACGTAGTGATAAGGCTCTTCGGTATCCCAATACAGCGCATCCGGTATGGTATCGCGCGCGACCTCGAACGACATCGCGTAGGTCCGATAGGGCGCTTGCTTGGTATGGAGGGCGACCCGATCGTTGATCGGCGAGTTGGTGGCGACAACGGCCGATTTGGCAGACACGGTAAAGCCCGAAACCGTGGTTACGCGCACGCCGCCGTCAGTCTCCCCGACTTTTTCGACGATGGTATCGGCATAAAGCGCGCCGCGGTGCGCGCGGATGCCTGCGGCCAGCCCGCGGAGATATTTGAGCGGGTGAAAGGTCGCCTGATTGGCGTATCGAAGGGCCAGCGCGTCCGAAAAGCCTGCAAACGGCACGCCCTTGGTCTCCTTGACGTCGACCCCGATTTTCAGAGCGGCGTCCAGTTCGCGCTTGATATCGGATTCCTGCCTGCCGGAAGCCGGGAAGAGAAAGCCGTCGAGGCGCCGGAAATCGCACGCGATATGCTCCGTCTCCTGGATCGATTGGATGCGGTCGATAGCGGCCGATTGGCTTTGATAAAAAATCCGCGCCAGGTCCTCACCGCGCAATTTGATCAGTTCCGAGAAATAGTCGTCGCAGACGGATGAAAGATGCGCAGTGGTGCGAGCCGTCATGCCGCTTCCAATCCGGCCGCGATCGAGGACAGCCACCTTTTGCCCGGCGACGGCCAGTTCGTAGGCGACCGACAGTCCGGCAATTCCAGACCCGACGACCACGACGTCGACTTGTTCGCTCTGCCCGAGCGGCACCGCATCGGGGACTACTTCGGTCGCCGCCCAGAGGGATACAGTCCTTTCGCTGCTGACATTCATTGGCGGAACCTTCCATCCACGACATTCGGTAAACGGACGCGTAGGTTCGAAGTTCCTCCACCTCTTCGGATGCCGGCAGTTTCGCCCGGACCTCCAAGGTGGTCGCGGGCGCTTCTTACGGAGAGCGTCCCAAGTTACTTTCCTCTGCTCCTCGACCGCTTCAGAAACCTGAAAGCTCCCGGCGACGAGTCATTCGATCCGATCAACCGGGATGCTAAATGACTGGTCTTCAAACACGTTTTCCGGCTCCGGCACTGCCGACGTATTTGCGGGTCCCAGGTTCGGCCATCAGGGCGAATGCGGGCTTGCCCCTCTCGCGTTCAACTCCGAGAAGTTCAAACTCGCTTTCGGTGAAGGATTTTGTCTTCAGCCAGTTGGTCGTCGGGCCGCTGCGATATTTGCTGTCTCGACGCTTCGATACCATCCCTTCCAGCCCGGCCGCGTCGATCAGATGATAGATCGCATTTGCCTCGCCCGGCATCGTCTCGCTGAATTGGATTCGGCTGTCGGACCCTATAAGGCCGGCCAGGATTTCCCGCCGATCCTCAAGTACCATGTCGCGCAAGTCGTGGCCATTGAGATGCAGCAGATCGAACGCGACGAAATAGAGGTCGTGCTGGCGCCTGGTGATTGCCTTGCGCAGCGCGGCAAAATCCGAAAGGCCAGCCTCATTCAGAACGACGACTTCGCCGTCGATGATGGCATTCTCGACGTCCAGCGTTCGCGCCGCCGCAGCTAGGTCGCGGTATTTGGAGGTCCAGTCGAGACCGCGGCGGGTGAAAATCCGAGCGCAGCCGGCGTCGATGATGATCTGGGAACGGTAGCTTCGAATTTGGCTTCATGCATCCAGTCATCGCCTTGGGGCGGCTTTGCGACCAAGGTAGGCATCATCGGAGGAATGAACTCAAGCCGGCCAGCACCGGCAGTCACTCGTTTACGCACAGGTTCTAGTCTAGGTTCATCCGATTTGATGGCTAGGGGAACGGACCATGACCATTTTACTAAATTAGCAACGATGCATGAAGCGGCATACAATTTCGCCCCAGCCGGCCAAACGAAACGCCCCCCCGCTGGCTAGGCCCGGCGGCCCGATAGTCGCCCCCCAAGTGGCTGTCGGGCCGTCCCCTATCAGAGTATGCACGGTCGAGACCAACGTGAGCCGAGATAGAACCAACAACCCCGCAACCGGGATCAAGGGCAAGCGCCACGGGCCGCCTGCCAACGACGAAGCGGAGCATTTCGAGTTCTGCCCCATTTGTGGCCAAGCGTTCGACAAGCGGAACCTTGGTGAGGTGCTGCATCATCCGTTGAAACTCGATGGATAAGTGAGCCGCCGTTCGCACGGATTAGCTCATCCAGGATCGTGACCGGTCCCAACCAGACGGTACCGGAAGTGATTGCGAATGTGGTCGTTGAAGAAGCGACCCTTGGCGAAGGCGGCTCGGAACTCGGCGAAGGTCTCCGGCGGCACGTCCTCGAACTGGTAGCATTTACCGCTGACCACGAACCACACAGAGAGGGTTCTGCGTTCCGGATCGTATTCCGTTTTGCGGATCGAGGTGGACGGCATGACGTTCACGTCTTGGTCCGGCCGGAGCGCCAGCTAAGGAGTTTCGTCCCGACCGGCCTTGCCGATCGCCTCAAGCAATGATGCCAGCGTTGGCGTCAGCTCCTGTTCGACCTCCAGCCCAAGCAGCTTGTGTAAGTGATGACGATTGTCTTCAGCACTGATGAACTGCCGAATGGCCTCGGCAAGTGGGGGGGGGGAGCGTGTGCCCAGCCTTGTCACGCTTTGCCATGTCTGCATGTCCCAACCCCGCCCCAGCCGCAACTCGCGAAGTAAGGAATGGTTCCTTTAGTGGTCAGTAATGGTAGAAATTTCTGAGCGCGAAGGACTGGCTGATCAACCGGGAGCCATTAGAGGTTCATTCGCGTTGGTCGAAGGCTACCGCGCGCCCAAATGCCGGAGCCGCTTCCACGATAAACTCGATCAGATCACAGTCGGTCACTTCCCAATGGGGCCATCTTCGCGCACCGCTGCTATGGTGGCCTTAACAGAGACGATTCCGCCGTATGGCGCTGCCACGATGACCTCTTTAACAAGGTCCTCGACTATTCGCCCGTTGGTCGTCTTAACGTTCACCCGAGGGTCTCCCCGAGCCGCTGCCCCAAACGACCATTTGTTGCACTTTCCCGGACAAAATCAATGTACGATTTCGTACAGAAAGTCTTCACGAACACCGGAGGGACTAACCAAAGGGTTGGGATGATATCTCCTACTCAGGCGAGAGATATACGCTCGCCTCCTTGGCCGCCGCCTCAAAGGCTCCACGGCCTGTTGGGGGACACTCTGCCCTCGAATGCGTCAACGCATGGACGGACCGCTTTCGTCCACCTCGGCCCCTTTGATCTGGCGCGACACTCGGCGCCGATTAGGACGCGTGGTGAACTTAAGAGGCGAAAGCGCGGCTGGCGGCAACGAATTCTGCATACCGGCGTTGCCATTGATCTTTCATCAGGAGAACGACATGGCCGACGACAAGAGCAAGCGTGACTTCCGCGACCGCGACCGTGTGTCCGCCGGTGACGACTACGAGATCGAATATTTTGCCCAGCAGAACGGCGTCTCGGCGGACCAAGTCCGCCAGCTTATCAAAAGCAAGGGCAACGACCGAGCCACTTTGGCAGAAGCCGCGAGAGCATTGCGGGAGCGGAGATGAGATATCGAACCAACAACGAAGGCACGGGATATCGAGGCAAGGACCACGACCAGCCTATCAAGCCCGAGGCGGAGCATTTCGAGCATTGCCCCGTTTGTGGACAGGATTTCGACATGCGCGATCTCGGCCAGGTGCTTCACCATGCGAAGCCGGAGCATCAACCGCTGCAGCCTGTGGATTGAAAAGCCCGCGCTCCACAGAGGAGAATGAGCCCTACTCCGGGGAAGGTGCGGGAACCACGGGCGACGGTGCGCGTTAGGCACGACCCTTGTGAGGATGTACCATGCCAGCTCGCCCAATCGTCTCGACAGCCGCAGCGATCCTGGTCGCCGCCCCAAGCATAGCTTACGCCCGACCGGATGCGCGCACCATGACTTGCGAACAGACGCAGCAGCTGATCCAGAGCCGGCGCGCGGTCGTCCTGACCACCGGCCGCAACACCTATGATCGATATGTCCGCCAATTTGGCAATGAGTGCTACCGGCCCGCCGTGCCCGTCGCCTCCTATGTCCGGACGCTTGACGGTCAATGTCGGGTCCATCGATGCGTGGAATGGCAGCATTTCGATTTCCAGTGAGCCGGCTTTTGATCCAATGTCTGTTCGCGCGACGTCCCTGCCCCGCTTTTCATGGAGAAAACGAGAGAAGCCCGCGCCTCTGGCGGAGAGCGCGGGCCCGATCGGGTTAAGGGCCCCGACCTGCAGCGGGCAAGCGGAGGGCCATGCCCACTGGTCACAGACAATTTTTAGAACTCTCTAAAGTTCCACCCTCACTAGGACCTCGGCACGGCGGCTTATTGCGGCGCTATGCCTTTAACGAGAGGAAGGTTTCCCGGTCGCCCATACCCTCTGCCAAGATTCCGCTGCCGACCGACTAGGGCAGCTTCTGGACTCTCGCCCGGAATGGCGGCATTCTCTTTTCGGGGAGAGCGGGCGTGGGCAAAGGCCATCGTTATCAAGGCGCCAATCAGGCTAGCCGCTGGCGAAGGCACGCCGGCAGAAGAAGGCCGTCACGGCGGCTGCCGCGACCGCTCTTGGGGCTGATCTTCCTCGGCGTTGGCACGCTTGCTGCCGCAGTCACCCAATTCGCGATCCAGAGCACCGCCGGCCAACAGAGCACCTCAGGCCTCCAGAGCACGATAACAAATTGGACAGAGGCCGCTGCCTGGGCCGCTGCAAGGCCGGGCATCTGTCATCGACGGCGACACCGTCGAGATTGCCGGTCAGCGCGTCCGCTTCAATGGCATCGACGCACCCGAGAGCCGTCAGCACTGCGACGACGCAAAGGGCTTTGATTACCCATGCGGGCGCCGCGCCGCCCAAGCCTTGGACAAGTTCCTGGCAGCTTCGCGACCGCTGCATTGCAGTTTTATCGACCGGGATCGGTACGGGCGTCTCGTCGGGAACTGCAATCGCGCCGACGGCCGAAGCGTTCAGAAATGGCTCGTTGAACAAGGCCTCGCTCTAGACTGGCCTCGCTACTCGAACGGGGCATTCGCCGCCGAACAACGGGCCGCCAAGGCCGCGCATCGCGGCTTTTGGCAGGGCCGCTTCGATCAACCATGGGACTGGCGGGATGCCAATGCCGATAAGGTCGAGACAGTCAGCGAGCAATCGACCGGCTTCGGCCTTCTTGGTGGCTGCAGCATCAAGGGCAACATCTCGGCCAAAGGCGAGCGCATCTATCACGTGCCCGGGCAGAAATACTATTCGCAAACCCGTATCAGCCAAGTGAGTGGGGAGCGCTGGTTTTGTTCTGAGGCCGATGCTCAGGCGGCAGGCTGGCGGAAGGCAAGGCGATAACCTCACTGGCGGATTGGCGAAGTAGGTTCATGCTTATATCACCGCGGCCGCAGCTCGCCGCGCATCCGCAATCAGCGCGGAAATCTCTTTGCGCTGTTCGATCGCCTCACACGTGAAACGACCATGCTTGTACAGCCCGTGCGCAGGCCCTCTGGGCGCCCCAAAGCCTGTCGTCTTGAATGAGGCCGGCCTTTCGGATTTTGCCGCGCTGCGCAAGGGGACGAGGGCTAATCGGGACCTCTAGATCCCATACATCAGGGCAATGAAGAATACCGGTGCAAAGATCAGGAAGATCGCCATTACTATAATCACGGCGAGGGCCAGGCGCTCTGTTCGCCTGACGATTGCAACGACGTCGTCGTCGCTCGACGAAACAAGATCAACCGCCGAGCAATCTGTTGGGTCAGGAGTTTGATTGTCATTGGCGGGTCGGCTTGCGACCGCATCGACATTCTGTTTGCTCTGGATAATGGTCACAGTTCTTTCCCGCCGTTAGGGTGCCACATCGGGTGCCCGCCGATGAGTATACAGCGGGCACCCCGAACCGCCGATGAAGGGACTTTGCTCGGCGGCCAAATACCAATCCTTTGCCAAGATCTTGGTTGCCAGCCTCAGCCCTCTGTCTTTAACGCAAAGACTTCAGTCTTACTGCGTCATGGACCATAGCCCGGCGTCCGCAGCCCGGATGCCCGCACCTGTGGTGCTGGATGCCGGGGCGCGTAACGGGCTCCATTGCTCCGGGAAGGCGGATCAGATCGTCGCGCATCGGGGATGTATTCTCACTTCAGATTAGTGGAAAGATTCCACAGCGAGTCTTGACGAACAAGGAAAATGTTCCTTTTCTGTTCTCATAGCGCACGATCTGATCGACACGCTGAGCAAGGCGACTCGGCACAACATGCTCGTCAAGGCGGAATGCAGTTGCGGCAATGTCCGATACTGCCGTTCGGCCGACCTGATGAATGGTCTATGGCGGCGGTGCCGATCCGCTGAAGCTCAAATTCGACTGCAGGCCCTGCAAGCCAACGGTGAAGATCACCTTGCTCGAGGTCCATCCCGAGCACCTGCCCAAGCGCCTGGTGATCCACAAGCCGATGAAGATCGGCGGCAAGATCCACTGGACGACAGAGCGGTTCCGGGGATGATCGACCGCCTAAAGCCATTGGAATCCGGTCGAAAGGGCTAGCTTCCCAAAGCAGAACGCGATGAAATAGGTTCAGCAGCATAAACAACAAAAAAATAGGGGAACCTCATAGTGATTGTCACAAAGCATTGCTCTGCTTTTGCACGGTCGGAAATGTTGAGGGGGCACTTCAAGCTGGGCACCTTGCGTGAATATTCGCGGTCGGAGGGTGGCGGCTTAATGTCAGACCGTGAAGAAGGAAAAGGCTCAATATCAATCATAGGAGATGTGACAAACCGCTCATTTCGAATCGGAGACACCGGGCCCACCATCCATGTTGGCTCAATAATAGACTGCGGGACTTCGGTTCAGTCCGAGATCGAGATAGATGCCTGTCTGTTCTGTTCATCAAACGGACCATACAATCGCTTGCGACACGTCGATTTGATAAATGGCGTTGGTGATTACCCCGCCAATGCCGACATTCCGGCATTCTTAGAAATCGATGTTACTCGTCTGCGCGAAGCCTTGAGACTACTCGCCGTTACGGAGATTCCTGTGACGTGCTTTGCACACGACCGGGCCGTCCGATATGGCGGGCGAGAGGCACAATACTCTCCATCTAAAATCCGCGAGGTATTTTCTGGAATGAATCATGCTCGACAGGCATTTGAAATCGCTTTTACCAAACCACAGAGGTTTTCAGTTGAAGAGGAATATCGATTTGGTTTCATCCCATTCGGTCGTCCATGCGAGGTGCTATACACTTCCAAAATGAAACGGCGCGTAATAGACGCCTTCCAAAAAGCAATACATTTCGAGGGCAGCGCCAGTCCATGAGTTCTCTCGCTGCCTCCCGCTTGAGATGCGGTAACGTCCCTAACCCAATCAACCACTTACCTTAAAGGTCGGGTTAAATTCATCTTGGTACAGCATCGACCGCGGGCGAGACTTAAAAAGTGGGACAAGTCCGCCGAAAAACATAATGGAATTTCACAAAGCTGCTCTGCCCACTTTTCGCTAACGCATTGAAATTCCCTATTTCAGGTAGTCCGTCCGGGGCACCAGTTTCCACCCGACAATCCCCAACGTCCCCCGAGGTACACCAAAAGGTACGCCGAGGAGTTCACCAAGGATGAAAATGACACTGGGGCATGTCCAGCCGCGCGCCGACTTCAGCTTGAAGAGCCCAGGCTTTTGGCAAAAGAAATTCATCCCTTTGCGATAGCAACGAAGCCGGTCTTGCCGGGTATTCCACCAATAGCCGTGCAACTCGTTGCCGAGCTTCCACTCTCGGAGGAGGAACTTGGGCACGTAGTGGTGTGCTGATTGCTGACGGATTGGGTCCCGGTCATTTGCTGCCCGGCATCTAGCGCCTATCTCCGACCTGATGCACATTTGCACGCATGTGCAACCTCTACAACATCACCACGTCGCAAGAAGCCATCCGCCAATGGACCCGCGCCCTTGCGGGGACATCTTAGGCAACCTTGAGCCGTCCGTAGACGTCTACCCAATCAGCCCGGTCCGGGTGGTGCGCAATGCGCCGGATGGGGAGCGCGAGGTCACCAATCAGCTTTGGGGGATGCCGACGCCGCTGGAGCGAACGGCACGGCCTGGCTTGGTCATCGCTTTCTCTTTGTCATGAGTGCGCGGACTTTGACGATCATCGCAGCATTGGACTTCAGCTGAAAGGCACGGATCTTTCGCATGTGTCGATCGGCTACCTCCTTGTAGTAAAGGATCGGCCGCATCGCTCGCTCGTATGCTGCTTCTTGTCCGGCGCACAATTGCTGCGCTTTTCTCGCTAACGAATACGGATCGCCGGGCTGAACTGACAGCTTTGCCGACCACAACTGATTGCATTTAATCAATGCGCTCTGTTCGGCCCTGTACCTCGGATCGACTGCTGCTCGGGCGTCAGCAGTAAAAATCGTAAGTCCCACTAGTGTGGCGAGTAAAAAACGCTTCATTGCAGCCCCCAAGCGGGGCTACACAAACCGAAATTTCTCTACCTTTCAAGCCCGATCTGCCGGGAGTCTTTAACGAGCAAGCCATATGGCCCGTCCTGCCACTACTGCCGTTCGTCTTTTGACCGGCGAACGCGAACCCGTTGCCGCGCCGTGGTCAGAGGCGAAGATGTTACAACGCGCGGCACCAGACGACGCCCTAGTGATCGTCAGGGTCGGTCGAAATCTGCTCATTCCCCGATTTCCACAGGCCGGGGCCATGGCCCATCATCTTCAACGCATATATTCGCTAGCGGACCACAGGTATTCCCCTTGTGGAAACCACAGGTATTCCCTGGCGGAAACAATAGGAGTCGCCGTTGGAGCAGAAACGCACGATCGCCCCCTTTGTTGGCGGCATGTATGGCAGCCTTGCTGCCCTCGCGTTGGCGTTCGGTTTCCGCTTCCTGATGATTCCCGATCCCGATCCGACCTCGCAAGCAACGATAGCCGTTGCGGGATTGGCCTTTTCGATCTGTTTCAGCCTGGCCTTCCTGCGCGAGCATCGACGCCAGATTGCTGCCGCCAGGGAATTTCTAAGCCGCCCAAGATCGTATCAGGACTAATCCCCTGCGTTTTGCAAAGCAAAGCGCCCATGCCTCTGGTCCGGGGCATCAGAACCAATGGATGCAACAGGGATGCGACCGGCCGGCATCTCCTGCTCCCGGCCATTTAATGCCATTCGATTAAAATGCCCCTGTGTATATTAGCAATCGCTCAATTTAGCGCACCGACAATGTCCGGGCGGTGGGCTGAACAACGGGTGGTGTCATGCGAAGTGACTTCGCTGCAGCGCGCGAGCTCTTGGAGTGTGCCCAAAACCGGCTCTGCGGCATGGACGAAACGAGCCAACGCGTCAGCGAGGCACTCGACTCGCTGATTGAAGAAATAGCCATCGCGGAATTCCGCAAGGCGCCCTTGACCGTCGTGCCGTTTCCACGCGCGCGGCCGCCCAGGCATGCTCGGTAAAGCGCCGATCTTGCCGATGTGGTCGACAGCGGAAGTGCTCGACGCGCCACCAGCGGAATTGACCTGCGCGATTGCGGCTTAGCGGCGTCCGGGCCACCAGAAATCCCATCGGGAGTCCCTCACACCGCGATCGCCGCCACCAGAATCCGGTTCTGCCTTCGTATCGCGGCGCGCAGTTCGGCAATCCTGGCCTCGTCGCGCTTTACGAATTCGATGAACATCATGTTCATATTGTTGAACACCAGTTCACCGAGCGCCTGCCCGTCGATATCCCGGCGGACCAGGCCGATCGCCTGCAGCCGGGCGATCAGCGCGCGGATCTGTTCGGTCAGCGCCCGGTCGAGCGCCGTGTAAGCCTGGCCGAAGGGGCTGTCGGGCAGTTGTGTCGAGATCGCCATCGCCTGCCGCCACATCTCCTTGCTGAGATAATGCAGCGAATGCTCGATATAGATGCCGAGCAGCGTATCGAGCGCATCGCCGACATTGGCCGGCGGGTTGGCGACCACGCCGCGCCCGGCATTGAGCACCTCATTGACCTCCATCGAGACGATGGCGCCGAGGATGTCGCCCTTGTTCTGGTAATAGTTGTAGATGGTGCCGACCGAGACTTCGGCCTGCGCCGCGATCGTCTCGATCTTGGCGCCTTCATAGCCGGTGTCGCGAAAAAGCGCCGCCGCCGCCTCGATGATGCGGCGATGCCGATCCGCCTTTTGCCTTGCCCGCAATCCGCTCATGACGGCTATCTGCCATAAAAACGGAATTGACTCAATTTTAGAATTGGTTCAATTTTTTGCCAGAAGCCAGAAAGGCAAGGGAGAACACTCGATGACCATCAATCCAAACACCCCGAATCCAACGACCAGGAAGCCGCCTTCCGTTTTGAAGAGCCACCTCTATGCCGCGTGTGCTGCGACAGCGCTGCTGCTGGCGACGGGCAGCCTCGCTCAGGCTGCGGATCTCAACGCTCTGATCTGGTGCGATCACGCCGACCCGGCGCTGCTGCAGCCCTTCGAGGAGGCCAATGGCGTCAAGGTCAATGTCAAGGAATTCGAAGGCACCGGCGCCGGCATGGCCATTGTCGAGCAGTCGCAGCCCGGCGACTGGGACGTGATGGTGATCGACAGCATCGATATACCGCGCGGCGTCGAAAAGGGCCTGTTCGAACCGCTGCCGGAAGACAAGCTGCCGCTGGCCGACCTCTTTCCCCAGGTGAAGATGGACAGCTCCACCGTGGTCGACGGTAAGCGCTACGGCATCACCGAAAAATTCGGCTACAACACGATCGGCTACAACAAGACCAAGGTCGATCCGGCCGACATGCAGTCGCTGGCCGCGCTGACCGGCGACAAATACAAGGGCAAGATCGCCATCTATGACTACTACCTGCCGGTCATCGGCATGGCAGCGCTGGCGATCGGCAAAAAGACCGCCGAGCTGACCGAAGCCGACCTTCCGGCCATCAAGCAAGAGCTGCTCAAGATGAAGGCCAACGCCAAGCTGGTCGGCGAGGTGACCGCCAGCCAGACCGCGCTGGCGACCGGCGAGGTCGACATTCTGGTCGGCGGCGGTGAATGGGTGACGGCCGGGCTGGCCAAGGAGAACCCTGCCCTCGACTTCTCGATTCCGAAAGAAGGTGCTGTGCTGTGGTCGCAGTCGCTGGCCATGTTCAAGGATTCTAAAAACAAGGACACGGCGCTGAAGTTCATCCAGTACATTATGAGCCCTGAAGGCCAGGCGCGGCTTGCGACCTCTGCCTGCTATTGGGGCATGCCGGCGAATACCAAGGCGGCTCTGAGCGATGAGCAGAAGAAGATCCTGCGCTTCGACGAGCAGCAGGATTTCCTCGCCCGCGCCCAGCCCTACCCGGCGCCGGATGCCGATCTCGACAAGAAGATGCAGGACGTCTGGACCGAAATGCTGCAGGCGCAGTGACCGGTCGCCGGTCGTGAACTCTGCCACAAACAGCGGGCGTGCCCTGCCCCGGGCGGGCTGCGCCCTGCCCTGGGCGCTGGTCACGCCGGCGCTCGGCTGGACGCTGCTGTTCTTCGTGCTGCCGTTCGTCGCCATGGGGTTTTCCAGCCTGACGGCGCATGACGGCGGCGGCTTTACACTCGCCAACTACAGCCAGTTCTTCAACAATCCGGCCTATTGGCAGGCGATGGTGAACTCGCTGCAGGTTACAGCGATCGTCACAGTAATTTCGGTGCTGCTCGCCTACCCCTTCGCCTGGATCCTGGCCGAACAGGTGCCGGAACGCTGGCAGCGGCTGGCGCTGATGCTGGCGGTGCTGCCGTTCTGGACCTCCTATGTCGTGCGCTCCTACTCCTGGCTGCTGGTGCTGGCGCAGAACGGCGTGATCAACCGCGCGCTGACCGGCTCCGGCCTGTTCAGTGAGCCGCTACAGCTCGCCAACACGCGGCTGGCCACAGTCATCGGCTTTGTACATTTCTTCGTCATGCTTTTGACGCTGACGATCTTCGCCAATCTGAAGCAGCTCAGCCCGAGCTACCGCAAGGCAGCCGCCGATCTCGGCGCCGGGCCGGTGCGCGCGTTCCTGCATGTCGTCCTGCCGCTGACTTTGCCGGGCATCATGGTCGGCGCCTTCCTCACCTTCGTCCTGTGCATCGGCGACTACATCACGCCGCAGATCCTCGGCGGCAACAACGAGCTTTTGATGCCGCAGCTGGTGATGATGCAGATCGGCCGGCGCGGTGACTTTCCGCTCGCCTCGGCGCTGTCGATCATCCTGATGGCAGTCGTCACCATTGCCTATCTCGCCTGCGCCCGCTGGCTCAAGATCGAGCGGGCCTGACCGTGCGCGCCCTCGTCCGCATCGTCTCCTGGCTCTACGCCGTCGCCATCTATGGCTTCATCTTCCTGCCGGTGGTCGTGCTGGTGCTGTTTTCGCTGCAGGCGACGTCGTTTCCGATCCCGCCCTTCACCGGGCCGTCGCTGCGCTGGTACGACGCCGTGCTCGCCGACACGCGGCTGACCTCGGCGCTGGTAAATTCGCTTCTGGTGGCGGCTCTCTCCTCGGCTGCCGCCGTCGCACTCGGTTTCCTCTCTGCCTGGGGTTTTGCGCGTTTCGCCCTGCCGGGCTCGGCCCTGCTGCGCGGGCTGATCACCTTGCCGCTGACCGTGAGCTATCTCATCATCGGCATGGGGCTGCTGGTGCTGTTCAACTGGGTCGGCATACCGAAGTCGCTGCTTGCTGCCGGCATCGGCCATGTGGTGATCAACCTGCCGCTCTGCTTTGCCATTATCTACAGCCAGATGGGCGACCACCAGATCAACATCGAGCGTGCCGCGCGCGACCTCGGCGCGCCCGAATGGAAGGTGCTGCTGCTGATCACGGTGCCGGTCATGGCGCCGGCGATCTTTGCCGGTTTCTTCCTGTCGATGACCTTCTCCTGGGACGAATTCGTGATCTCGTTCCTGCTGACGCGCTTCGACACGACGCTGCCGGTCGAGATCTGGAACCTGCTGCGCTCCGGCCTCAATCCCAAGACCAACGCCGTCGGCTCGCTGGTCTTCGCCGTCTCCATCGTGCTGGTGGTGTTTTTTGAGCTGATGCTGTTGCGGAGGAAACCAGCATGACCGCGCCACTGGTCGATGTCCGCGCTGTCTCGCATCGCTTCGGCCAGCACACCGTGCTGAAGAATGTGTCGCTGCAAATCGAGCCGGGCAGCTACACCATCCTGCTCGGCCCGTCGGGCTCCGGCAAGACGACGCTTTTGTCGATTCTCGGCGGCTTCGTCACGCCGAGCCAAGGCAAGGTGCTGATCCGCGGCGAGGACTGCACCGCGGTGCCGCCGGCGAAGCGCCCGACGACGACGGTGTTCCAGGACTATGCGCTGTTTCCGCATATGAGCGTCGGCAGCAATGTCGGCTTCGGCCTGCGCATGCAAGGCGTCGATGCCGCGACACGGACCGCGCGGGCGCGCGAGGCGCTGGCGCTGGTCGGGCTTGCCACCGCCTTCGACAAGAAGCCGCACCAGCTTTCCGGCGGCCAGCGGCAGCGCGTCGCGCTGGCCCGCGCGCTTGTCGTCGAACCTGCGGTGCTGTTGCTCGACGAACCACTCGGCGCGCTCGACCTAAAACTGCGCCGGCAGATGCAGGACGAGCTGAAAGCGATCCAGAAACGCGTCGGCACCGCCTTCATCCACGTCACCCACGACCAGGAAGAGGCGATGGCCCTGGCCGACCATTGCGTGGTGATGAATGACGGGCGCATCGAGGACGAAGGTCCGCCGGAGCGCGTCTATGCGCGGCCGGCGACGCGCTTTTCCGCGACCTTCATGGGTGAGAGCACGCTGATATCGGGAACGGTGACGGCGGCGAAGCACGGAACAATCACTGTCGCGACCCAGGTCGGAGCGTTTTCGCTGCCCGGTCCAGTGCCTGCTGGCGCTTCTGTCGCCCTCGCCGTCCGTCCGGAGCACCTTGTCCTCGGCGCAACCGGCGGCGCGGTAAGCCTCGGCACGGCCAAGGTGAGCGATGTGGTGTTTCAAGGCAGCTTCAAGCGCGTGCTGGCTGTCTCCGAGAAAGACCCGGCGCTGCAATTTATCGCCAGGGTTCCCGCAGCAGCGGCCGTCCAGCCGGGCGACATCGTTGCGGTTTCGTGCGAGGCTGGCGACATCATCCTTCTGACGGGCTGAGCCATGGGCACGCTTCCGGTCATCGACGCTCCTAACTGGTATGAAGCCTTCCGTATGGGCGATGACGTGACGCTGATCCACGAGCCGTGGATCAAGCCGTTTTTCCGCTGCAACATTTGGCATGTGCGCGGCCGCGATCGCGATCTTCTGTTCGACACCGGCCTCGGCCATTTCAGCCTGCGGCGCCACGTCCCGCTGGTAACGGAGCGAAAACTCGTTTGCGTGGCCAGCCACACGCATTTCGACCATATCGGCTGCCATCACGAATTTCCGGACCGTTGCGTGCATGCGGCCGAAGCAGAAATCCTCGCGGACCCGCGCAATGAATGGACGGTCGCCGACCGCTACGCGACCGACGCCATGTTCGACGGAATGCCGCTGGGCTGGGATGCCACGCGCTACCGGATCCAGCCGGCGCCGGCCGTTCGTTTGCTCGGAGAAGGCGATTTCGTCGATCTCGGCGACCGTGTCTTCGAGGTGATCCACACGCCGGGCCATTCACCCGGCGGCATCGCGCTCTACGAGAGGAAGACCGGCATCCTGCTTTCCGGCGACATCGTCTATGACGGCCCGCTGATCGACGATGTCTATCATTCCGCTGTCGACGACTATGTCGAGACGCTGCTGCGGATGCGCGAACTCGATGTTGCGGTCGTGCATGGCGGGCACTTCCCGAGCTTCGGCAAGGTGCGCTACCGCCAGCTTATCGACGAGTATCTCGCACAAAAGCGGCAGGCCGGCTGCCATCTGCTGCAGGCCCGCTAAGCGCGGTCTTTAGTATCGGTGGAAGTGCTTGGCGAATTCACAACGCCCTTTGCGGGCACGGCGTGCCGGCGGCATCGCCGCAGCGTGAAGCCGTTGGCTGGGGTCTCAAACTCGTCTGTTCCGACTGGCGCACCAGTTGGGCAAAGGCAAGAGCGAAACTTCCCAGCATCAAGACGATGACAATCAGGCGTGTTACCGGCAATAAATCGGTCCGACTAGCTGGCCCCCACGCCGCCCATCCACTGCCGGCTAACATGGCCGATCTGGCTTTACGAGAGTTTAATCCCCGTCTTAACCATCACATTCGCTTGTCACTCGACACGATGCGCGAGCACCAGACCGGCGGCTCTCCCGGCGCTGTGCCAAGGGGCGCCACTGGGGGCGCTACATGAGCGCCACATGTCTCGCTTTGCAGATCTGCCCGCCCATGCTAACCCGGCGCTGGCGCGGCCCAAGCAACCGGTCGCCACCAACCGGCCGCCATCAACATCGCCATTGGGAGCCATGAACAAAGCCGCCAGCCGCTTCGCCTTCGTCTCGTCCGACACCGCCGACGCCAAGGCGGCGCTGGAGAGCCTTTCGGCGCGCTATGGCCAGGCCTCCATCGAGGATGCAGAGATCGTCGTCGCTCTGGGCGGCGACGGCTTCCTGTTGCAGACCTTGCGCGACACGATGAGCACGGGAAAAAAGGTCTACGGCATGAACCGTGGCACCATCGGCTTTCTGATGAACGAATATCGCGCCAGCGGTTTGACCGGGCGCATCGCGGCGGCCGTTGCCGAAACGATCCGTCCGCTGGAGATGCAGGCGGTCACCGCAGCGGGCGAAACGATCTCGGCGTTGGCGATCAACGAGGTTGCGCTGTGGCGCCAGTCCTACCAGACGGCCAAGATCCGCATCACCGTGGACGGGCAAGTGCGGCTGGAGGAATTGAACTGCGACGGTGTGATGGTCGCGACACCGGCCGGCTCGACCGCCTACAACCTATCCGCGCACGGACCGATCCTGCCGCTCGACGCGCCGCTGCTGGCGCTTACCCCGGTCAGTCCGTTCCGCCCGCGCCGCTGGCGCGGCGCGCTGCTCTCCAACAAGGCGACCGTTCGCTTCGACATTCTGGAGCCGGGAAAGCGGCCGGTGAACGCCGCCGCCGACCACACCGAGGTGAAGGCCGTAACCTCGGTTACGGTGCAAGAATCGCCAACGGTAACGGCGACGCTGCTGTTCGATCCGAGCCACTCGTGGAACGAGCGCATTCTCGCCGAACAGTTCCGTTATTGAGCCGGCGCAGCGACGGCAGTTCAATTAAGCATCGCGATTAAGGTTACGACTTCACAATCGTGCCGTCCCCCGCCTGTTTGTGTTGACAAATCGTGGGCTTGCGCCTACCTGCAATACCAATCTTGCAGGCGCGCGGCGCTTGCCGCGACCGCTTGCGTTGCGCCCCCGAACCAGCCAAAGACAGCCAAACTTGTCCTCAGACACCCAGATCGCTCAAGAAGTGTTGACCTTCGCAGACCTCGGCCTGTCGCCGAAGGTCCTTTCCGCAGTTACCGACGCCGGTTACACCGAACCGACACCGATCCAGGCCGGCGCCATTCCGCACGCCTTGCTCGGCAAGGATATTTTGGGCATCGCCCAGACCGGCACCGGCAAGACGGCCTCGTTCGTGCTGCCGATGCTGACCCGCCTCGAAAAAGGCCGGGCACGCGCCCGCATGCCGCGCACGCTGATCCTCGAGCCAACGCGCGAGCTTGCCGCGCAGGTTGAAGAGAACTTCATCAGATACGGCAAGAACCACAAGCTCAACATCGCGCTGCTGATCGGCGGCGTATCCTTCGACGAGCAGGACAAGAAGCTGGAGCGTGGCGCCGACGTGCTGATCGCGACGCCAGGCCGCCTGCTCGATCATCGGGAGCGCGGAAAGCTTCTGCTCAACGGCGTCGAGATCCTGGTCATCGATGAGGCCGACCGCATGCTCGACATGGGCTTCATTCCCGACATCGAGCGCATCTGCGAGATGATCCCGTTCACCAGGCAGACGCTGTTCTTCTCGGCGACGATGCCGCCTGAGATCACCAAGCTCACCGAGAAATTCCTGCACGCGCCGGTGCGCGTCGAGGTTTCGAAGGCGGCGTCCGCCGCGACCAACATCATCCAGCGGTTGGTGAAATCCGGCTCGAAACCTTGGGACAAGCGCGAGACGCTGCGCAATCTGATAAGGGCCGAGGATGCGGAGCTGAAGAACGCCATCATCTTCTGCAACCGCAAGATCGAGGTCTCGGAGCTTTTCCGCTCGCTGCTGAAATATGATTTCGACGCCGGCGCGCTGCATGGCGACATGGACCAGCGCGCGCGCATGCAGATGCTGGCCAATTTCCGTGACGGCAAACTGCGCTATCTCGTTGCGTCGGACGTCGCGGCGCGCGGACTCGACATCCCCGATGTCAGCCACGTCTTCAATTACGACGTGCCGATCCATGCCGAGGACTATGTCCATCGCATCGGCCGCACCGGCCGCGCCGGCCGCTCGGGCAAATCCTTCACCATCGCCACCAAGTCCGACACCAAATACATCGACGCGATCGAGCGGCTGATTGGCAACAAGATCGAGTGGCATGACGGTGATCTGTCGACGGTCGTCGCCAGCGAGGGCGGAGACGACGATGCTCCCCGCCGTGGCCGCGGCGCCCCCCGCCGCGCCGGCCGCAAGGACGATGGCAAGGAGAGGGGCGAACGCAGACCACGCGAACGCCACGCCAGGCAAAGCGAAGCTGCAGCACCGGATGCGGCGCGCGAGGAACAGCCAGTGGCGGCCGAGACCGCGGTCTCCGATGTCGGTGAACGGCGCGCGCGCAAAGAAGCGATCCGCTCGGAAAACACCGAGCGCCAAGCTTCCCCCGAACGCCAAGCTTCCCCCGAACGCAAGCCTTCGCCCGATCGCAATCGCAACGAACAGCGCGCGCCGGAACGTGGCGACACCAGGCCGCAGCGCGACGGCAATCGCCCGGCCCGCCATCGCCAGGAAGACAACGATGGGACCGTCGGATTCGGTGACGACATGCCCGCGTTCATGCGCATCGTCGCCAAGGGCTAACAACAAAAATTGGGCTGATCACAGCAGAAATTCTCAAAGGCTAGCAAAAACGGCCCCTTGCGGGGCCGTTTTCATGTGCAAAGCCGTCTTCTTATTTGTCTTGCTCAGGTGAGCGGTGAGAGCTGGATCTCGACGCGGCGGTTCTGGGCGCGGCCGGCGGCCGTTGCATTGGAGGCGATCGGACGCGTCTTGCCGAAGCCGGTGACGGCGAAGCGGCGGGTATCGACGCCCTGCCCGGACAGATAATTGGCGACTGCCAGCGCGCGACGCTGCGACAGGTCGAAATTGTGTTCGTCGCCACCGGTCGAGTCGGTGTGGCCGAACACGTCGACGGTGGTCCGGCGGAACTTGTTCAGCACAAGTGCGACCGAATTCAGCACTTGATAGAAGCCGGGCTTCACCGCGTCCTGGTCGACGTTGAAGGTGATGTCGGACGGCATGTTGAGGATGATCTGGTCGCCGCTGCGGGTGACGCTGACGCCGGAACCCTGAAGCTGCCGGCGCAGTTCGGCCTCGTTCTGGTCCATCGTGGCGCCGATGGCGCCGCCAGCGAGCGCGCCGACGCCAGCGCCGATCAGCGCATTGCGGCGATCGTTGCCACCGGCAAGCAGGCCGAGCCCCGCACCCGCCAGCGCGCCGATGCCGGCGCCGGCCGCAGTATTGGAAACTTTCTGTTGTCCGGTATACGGATCGGTGGTGGTGCAGGCACTCACGAGCACAGCCGTCGCCACGGCGACGAGCACAGTCTTTTTCATCAGGTAGTCCCTCTCCAGTCCGCGGTCCCACCAGTGGCGCGCCGCATCAGCCCTTCCGTTGCATCGGCCCGAAAATCATCGATTTTCGGAAAGCACGATGCATAGATTCAAAGTCTTAGAGCGTACTTTGTGCGTCCAAGTGGACGCAAGTCGCTCTATGCTTGTAACATGAAATGCGGCGAAAAATGGAAGGGGAAAAGCGGCTGGCCATGGCTTTTCCCGGTCAATTCAACGGCCGCTGTTGCGCAAATTCCGATCCGCTAGCAGAGACTGTCGGCTACCAGAGATTCTTGCCGTCGATGACGACGACCTCGACCTGATCAAGGTCGAAATCGTCGAACAGGCGAGAATTCACGCTGATTTTCGGATTGTCGAAGTTCGGCTTGCCGGTCGACCAGTCGGGCGTTTCGGTGAAGGTGCCGCAGCCGCAGGTGGCGCAGAAACCATGTTTTACCGTTTTCGAGCCCCATTGATAGAAAGAGACATTCTTGAGCGGGCTGGTGAGCTTGAATTGCGACGGAATGTAATAGGCCCACAACGAGCCGCGTTTCGAGCAGAAGGAGCAGGTGCATTGCGTCACGGTTAGCGGCGTTTCCGAAACCTCGAACGTCGTCGCCCTGCAGTGGCAGCTTGCCTTTATGGTCATAACGCCTCCCTCGCGATTGCTTCCCGCCCGCGCTGTAAGGCAACATGCGGTAAGGCAACATAAAGAGGCGCTGTTGACAACCGCCTGTCAGCAGACTCGGCTTGCCTGCGTCGGACGCGTGGCGCCGCGCTTCAATCCTTTTGATGCATGTCGTTATCCCAAACCGCTGCGCACCCTCGAGTCAGGCCATGGCCCTCGGAGCAAGCTTTTGGGCGACATGCATCAAAACGACGACGGTGGCACGAACAGGCAGATGGTCTTTCCGTCATTGGCGCCGGCGACCGAACACCAGTGATACTCGCCGTCGGGCGAATTCTTGATCCGTGCATCGCTGTAGCCCACGACCTCGCCTGTTCCCTTGATGACATAGCCCTCCGGACGCTCGCTGATCAACGTCTGCGAGACCGCGCGGCAATCATAGCCGGAACAACAGGAGAATGGGTAACTCCAGCCTTGCGGCTTCGCTGCAGTCGGCGTGGCGTCGTGCGCCAAGGCGGATGCTGCAAATGTAGTGACGGCGGCCGTCAGAGCCACCACCGCAATGATCGAATTCAGGAGGCGGCGCGCCGTCTTGACGGCTGAGGCCAGTCGGGTTGTGGAAGCAGGCATGGGCGCAATTCCTATCACCGAGTTATCAAGCGTTTCGCTTGCCCGTTCTTGGAACGTAACTTCCCAGTGGCCGGCTCGTCAGGTCGCAGATACGCCGCGTCCGGCCATAAATGCTTTTTCTCCCAGCGTTCGGATGCTGGGCTGATTCCTTTGCTGGCGCAAGAAATTGCTTTGCAACCGAGCGCCGACATCTGCAGCCAGAACCAGCCTGCCGGGGTTGACGAGAGTGACTTCATCAACCCCGGCAGTGGGATCGCGCGGATAACGAGATTGAACTCGCAGTGGTTCCGGGCCAGGCCCGGCAGGCCTGCAACATCTAACCCGGAGGCAGAAGTAATTGTCGAAAATTCGATGAAAAAACAAAGCCATAAAGCACCCGCTCAATTACAGTGAAGAGCCTGTTACTCTAGCGTGATGTTCCTGCTGGAGCTTCAGTCGATATCGGCCACCACTTCGCCGGCGCCGCCCTCGATGCGCTGCGACAGCGAGGCCTCCATGAAATCGTCGAGGTCGCCGTCCAGCACGCTCGACGGGCTTGTGCTCTCGACACCCGTGCGCAGATCCTTCACCAGCTGATAGGGCTGCAGAACGTAGGAGCGGATCTGATGGCCCCAGCCGATATCGCTCTTCGACGCTTCGGTGGCGTTCGCCACCGCCTCGCGCTTCTTCAGCTCTTCCTCGTAGAGCCGCGAACGCAGCATCTCCCAGGCCTTCGCCTTGTTCTTGTGCTGGGAGCGCTCGGCCTGGCAGGCGACCGCGATGCCGGTGGCGAGATGGGTGATGCGGACCGCTGAATCGGTGGTGTTGACGTGCTGGCCACCCGATCCGGACGAACGATAGGTGTCGATGCGGACATCCGATTCGGAAACGTCGATCTCGATCGTATCGTCGATCACGGGATAGACCCAGACGCTGGCGAAGGACGTGTGGCGGCGCGCATTGCTGTCATAGGGCGAAATACGCACGAGACGGTGAACGCCGGATTCCGTCTTCAGCCAGCCATAGGCATTGTGGCCCTTGATCAGCAGCGTGGCGGACTTGATGCCGGCCTCTTCGCCGTCATGCACTTCCAGCACCTCGACCTTGAAGCGGCGCCGCTCGGCCCAACGCGTGTACATGCGCAGGAGCATCGAGGCCCAGTCCTGGCTTTCGGTGCCGCCGGCGCCGGCATGGATTTCGAGATAGCTGTCGTTGGCGTCCGCCTCGCCCGAAAGCAGCGTCTCGATCTGGCGGGCCTTTGCTTCGCCGCGCATCGAGCGGATCGCCGCTTCCGCCTCGGCGACGACGCTCTCATCGCCCTCTTCCTCGCCAAGCTCGATCAAGCCGATATTGTCTTCCAGCGCCTGGGTTAGGCCTTTGACCGCGGCGATGCCTTCCTCGAGGCCCTGGCGCTCACGCATCAGCTTCTGCGCCTCCAGCGGCTCGTTCCAGAGGCTCGAATCCTCGGCACGCACATTCAGGTATTCAAGCCGCTTTATGGCTTGATCCCAGTCAAAGATGCCTCCTCAGCAGGGTTATCGCCTGCCTGATTTCGTCGACAATATTCTGCGTTTCCGCGCGCATGGCAGGCCGTTCTGTCCTGTGCTGAATGGTGCCCTGTTGCTTAACAGAGCTGGGTTGGCGCGATACATAGGGACGGCACCGCCGCCTGTAAAGCGAAATGGGCCGGCTCGAAAGCCGGCCCAAATACCCTATCCCATGTCAGTAGAGCCCGCCGCCGCCGGACTGGATGGCTTGGTTGGCCTGTGGCGACAGCGCGCCGCCGGAGGCGTTGGAGCCGTCCGCACCCATGCCAATCACCCAATAGCTGTCGGCTGGGCCGGTGCCCGGCTTGAAGGCTTCGATAAAGGCGCCGGCGTCGTCCGGGTTGGCCCGCATGCCGGTTTTGCGATTGATGGCGATCAGCTTCATGCCTTCGGGAACCTGGAAATCGACATTGGGCGTGCCGTCCAGCGCCACTCGCATGAAGTCCTTGAAGATCGGCGCGGCGAGGCCGCCGCCGGTCGCGCCCTTGCCAAGACCTTTCGGCTGATCATAGCCCATATAAAGGCCGACAACGAGGTTGGGCGTGTAGCCGATGAACCAGGTATCCTTCTCGTCGTTTGTCGTTCCGGTCTTGCCGGCGATGTGGCGACCGAGTTCGGCGACGGTAGCGCCGGTGCCGCGCTCGACGACGCCCTCCATCATCGAGGTGATCTGATAGGCGGTCATCGGATCGAGCACCTGCTCGGAATTGTCGACCAGTTCCGGCTCAGGCTGGTTCTGCCATTCGGCCGCATTGCAATTTTCGCAGCCGCGTTCGTCCTGCCTGTATACCGTCTTGCCGTAGCGATCCTGGATCCGGTCGATCAGCGTCGGCTTGATCGACTTGCCGCCGTTGGCCATGATCGAATAAGCCGATACCATGCGCATCACGGTCGTCTCGCCCGACCCCAGCGCCATCGGCAGATACGGCGCCAGTCGATCATAGACGCCGAAGCGCTCGGCATATTCGGCGACCAGTTTCATGCCCATGTCGTTGGCCAGGCGCACAGTCATTAGATTGCGCGACCTCTCGATGCCGGACCGCAAGGTCGCCGGGCCCGCTGTCCTTCCATCGTAGTTTTTCGGTGTCCAGGTCGTGTTGCCGCTCTTGATGGTGATCGGGCCGTCCATGATCACCGAAGCTGGCGTATAGCCATTGTCGAGAGCGGCGGCATAGACGATCGGCTTGAACGATGAACCCGGCTGCCGCATGGCCTGTGTGGTACGGTTGAATTCGGATAGCGAATAGGAGAACCCGCCGACCATGGCCAGAACGCGCCCGGTATGCGGATCCATGGCGATCAGGCCGCCCTCCACTTCGGGGGCCTGGCGCAAGATATAGGCCCCATCCGTACCTTCTTTCTTCTGCACGAAGATGGCGTCGCCAGGCTTCAGCACGTCCGCCGGCGATTTGGCCTTGACGGTCCTGCCGCCGACCACATGACGCATGGCGAAGCTCATGTCCTCGCGGCTGACGGTGCCTTCGACGCGATCCTTGACGAGATCGCCCGAGACCTGCCGGGTCGGCCGAAGGCCGATCGACAGGCCGTTCTCCGAACTGTCGAGCACGACGGCGAGCGACCATTCGGGCACGTCGTCCAATCCTTTGACTTCGCTCAAAGGCACGCCCCAGTCGCCGGATACGTCGATGGTCTTCACCGGCCCACGATAGCCGCGCAGCGTATCGAACTTCATCAGGCCGTTCTGCATGGCTTTGCGGGCGATGAGCTGCATCTTGGGATCGAGCGTCGTACGGACGGACAGGCCGCCCTCGTAGAGCGCATTCTCGCCGTAGCGCGCGCTGATCTGGCGACGCACTTCCTCGGTGAAATATTCGCCAGCGAACAGATAGGTGCCGGAGCGGCGTGGCTTGACGCCGAGCGGCTCGGCCTTGGCCTTGGCGCCTTCCTCTTGCGTGACGTAGCCGTTGCCGACCATCTGGTCGATCACCCAGTTGCGGCGCTCGATGGCGCGGTCGGCATATTTGAAGGGATGATAGTTGGAGGGGCCCTTCGGCAAAGCCGCCAGATAGGCCGCCTCCGCCACGGTGAGTTCATTCACCGCCTTGTCGAAATAGGTGAGCGCCGCGCCGGCGACGCCATAGGCGCCGAGCCCGAAGAAAATCTCGTTGAGGTAGAGCTCGAGAATGCGGTCCTTCGAATAGGCTTGCTCGATGCGGAAGGCCAGGATCATCTCCTTGATCTTGCGCTCGTAGGTCTGGTCCGAGGACAACAGGAAGTTTTTTGCCACCTGCTGGGTGATCGTCGAGGCGCCGACCTGGCGCTTGCCCGAGCCGGCATTCTGCAGATTGACCATGACTGCGCGGCCAAGGCCGGTCATATCGATGCCGGGGTGATTGTAGAAGTTCTTGTCCTCGGCAGACAGGAAGGCCGCCTTGACACGATCCGGCACCGCCTGGATCGGCAAATACAGGCGCCGCTCGCGCGCATATTCGGCCATCAGCGCACCGTCGGACGCATGGATGCGGGTCGTCACCGGCGGTTCATACTTGGCCAGGACCTCGTAGTCGGGCAAATCCTTCGACAGATGGCTGATATAGATCGCCACGCCGGCCGCGACCAAAAGGGCCAGCGCGGTGCCGATGCCGAAGAAATAGCCAATAAGACGAATCATGCCCGCTCCAGTCCTTGGTTCGGGAATTGCCTAAACGAAGCCGCCTTTCGCGCAAGCTTTCGAGACGATCCCGACCGGTAATCGAAAATCCATGTCGCCACCATGTGGGCAAAATGCGGCAGCATGGAATTTCGGCCTCGAATGGCGGAAATATAAGTGCAAAGTGTTGTCGCCGTGCAACGCTGCCTCTGGTTGTGGGCGGCGCGAGCGTCTCAGCCTCCGGTTCCGGCTCCGGCCTTGGCTGAAGCGAACAGGGCGATGGCATTGGTTATGCTCTGGGCCGCCTTGCTGCGCCAATCGGCGCTGAGCAGTTGTGCCTCGTCCTTGGCATTCGACAGATAGCCGAGTTCGACCAGCACGGAGGGAACATCCGGCGCCTTCAACACCTTGAAGCTGGCCGAACGCTGCGGATTGTTGATGAGGCCGACACTGGTGGAAAGCTGGCCGACCAGCGTTTGGGCAAAACTCATCGAGAAACTGTGCGTCTCGCGGCGAATCAGGTCGATCAGGATGTCGGTTACTTCCTTGTTGTCGTCCTTGATTTCCATGCCGGCGAATTGGTCGGAAAGGTTTTCTCGGTCGGCGAGCGCCTGCGCTTCGGGATCGGAAGCCTTATCGGAGACGGTATAGACGGTTGCGCCGCGAAGGCCCTTGACCCGGATCGTGTCGGCGTGGATCGAAATGAGCAGATCGGCCTCGTGCTGGCGGGCAATGCGCACGCGGTCGTCCAGCCGCAGGAATTGGTCCGTCTCGCGCGTCAAAAACACGTCGTATTTGCCGACTGCGGCGAGTTTGTCCCGCAATTCGGTGGCGAAAGCGAGCGTGACGTTCTTCTCGACGGTGCCGTTCATGCCCGCGGCGCCGCCGTCGATGCCGCCATGGCCTGGATCGATGACGACGGTAAAGCGATGGCCTGGATTGGAGACCGGGCCGGTGCCGACCCTGCCGCCCTTGTCGGAGGATACCGTCGAGCCGGTGGTCAACGCCTGATTGGCAAGAGCGGCGTCGAACTCCCGCACGGACGCCGCCGACATGTCGATGGCGATGCGGTAGCCGTTGTCGTCATCGTTCTTGAGCACGTCGAACCTGTCGACGGCGAATGAGCCCTTGCCGGTGAGAATCAGCCGCGACACCCCCTCGCCGAGATCGCCGTAGCGCACGCTCCTGACCAGGCCGCGCGCCTTCACGTCCTTGGCATTGATGGCGAATCTCGTGCTTGGCAGGTCGATGACCAGACGGTGGGGGCCGCGCAGCAGGAACCATTTGACGTCGGGCTCGCGATCGAAATTCACGACGATGCGCATCTTGGTGGCGTCGCCGGCCATTTTGTAGCTCGTCACTGCCAGCGGCGCATCGGCGGCAAAGGAAATCGGCGAAAAAACCAGGCAAGCGACAACCAGCAACAGCAGACTAGCAGTGCGGAAGCGGGCGGCGTAGAAAAAAATGCCTCCGGCGCGACCACTGTTGTGCGTGAAGACTGCCAGCGCCATCTCTTCCAGTCGCTCCGGTTTGGCGCCAGGCGCCCAATCCTGTTGTCGGCCAATTGCTTGTCGGAGTGTCGTCGTCTTGTAGAAACGCCGGTCAGGCCGCGAACTCGATTAACCGTTGGTATACAGAGAAGGTTAACCAAGCCTTTTCATGCAACGCTTAAAGACGTGCTTCCGTTGCGGAACTGCATTTTGCCGGCATCGGAAATCGGGGTTGCCTTCCAACCCGCCAAATCATAAAAGCGATGGTGGATCACTGCAATCCTGGAACCGTCCTTCTCCGCAGCTTCCTGCTACAGGTGAGATGAACGACGGCTCCTCTCGCGTCAGGCGAAAAAGGCAACAGGTGATCGCGACGAATTTCGCAGGTGTGAGCCCGTGGCGGGGGAAGCGCCTGCGTGAGGAAAACGGCCGGGATTGTCCCGCGCCGGCTCTGTACGAGCAAACAAGCTGGTCCGGTTTTCCCGGGCTTTGGTTCAAAAAGGTTCTGCTGGTTACGATGGCTTCAAGCGCAATCATGGAAAGGTCCGCAGCAAACCGCGCCATTATGGCTGCGGGCGGCACCGCCATGGCGCTCAGGCAGCGGCCGGCGGACATTCAATTGCCCGGCACCCATGTTCATCCACAGCAGCGGGCCTTGCCCCGCAAGCTGCAAGCGATGACGGCTGCCGGGGGGAAACGAAATAATGCCCAACAAAATGCTGATAGACGCCTCCCACCCGGAGGAAACACGAGTTGTCGTCGTTCGCGGTAACCGTATTGAAGAATTTGACTTTGAATCCCAGGACAAGAAGCAGCTCAAAGGAAATATCTACCTCGCCCGCGTAACCCGCGTCGAACCCTCGCTTCAGGCAGCCTTTGTCGAATATGGCGGCAACCGTCACGGTTTCCTCGCCTTCAGTGAAATTCATCCCGACTACTACCAGATTCCGGTCGCCGACCGTCAGGCGCTGCTGCGCGCGGAAGCGCAGGAGGCTGAAGACGAGGACGATGAGGACGGCGATGGCGACGATCGCCAGAACCGTGATCGCGGCCGGCGCGGACGCCGCCGCGGCGGCAAGAGCCGCGACCGAGGCGAGCACAAGCGTGATGCTGGTGCGGCCGATTCGGACGATTCTGTGGATTCCAATGACAGCGGCTCCAACGACAGCCGTTCCAATGAGGGCGGCGAACACGGCGAGGATGCGGTCGCGCAGAACGTCGATGCCGTTTCCGAAAAAGTCGACACGCTGTCCGCACCTTCGGAGCATGGCGAGGATGTCGCCAGTCATAGCGAGGCGAGTCATGACGAGACGAGTCATGACGAGAAGACTGGCCGCGACGAGACTGGGCCTTCCGAAGGCGGTCCGAATTCCATCGCCGCCAGCATCGAATCGGATGTGATTTCCGAAGCCGTGCCGCAGGCTGATGCCGCCGGCGAAGCCACCTCCACCGACAATGATCGCGGCATGCTGGAAGAGGTGCAGTCATCGCATCCGGACGACCATGAGGTCGAATCGGTCGGCGCCGAGGATGCGCTGGAAGAAGCGCGCAACCGCCGTAAGCCGGTGCGCCGCCAGTACAAGATCCAGGAAGTGATCAAGCGCCGGCAGATCCTTCTGGTCCAGGTCGTCAAGGAAGAGCGCGGCAACAAGGGCGCGGCGCTCACCACCTACCTGTCGCTTGCCGGCCGCTATTCGGTGCTGATGCCGAACACGGCGCGCGGCGGCGGCATCTCGCGCAAGATCACCAACGCGCAGGACCGCAAGCGGCTGAAGGAGGTCGTCGCCGATCTCGAAGTGCCGCAGGGCATGGGCGTCATCCTGCGCACGGCCGGCGAAAGCCGTACCAAAGCCGAGATCAAGCGCGACTACGAATATCTGATGCGGCTTTGGGAAAACGTCCGCAACCTGACGCTGCAGTCGACGGCCCCTGCCCTGGTCTACGAGGAAGGCAGCCTGATCAAGCGCTCGGTGCGCGACCTCTACAACAAGGACATAGACGAGATCCTGGTCTCCGGCGAAGAGGGCTATCGCGAGGCCAAGGACTTCATGCGCATGCTGATGCCGAGCCACGCCAAGGTCGTGCAGCCGTTCCGCGACACGACGCCGATCTTCGTGCGCAACGGCATCGAGGCGCAGCTCGACCGCATGCTGCAGCCGCAGGTGACGCTGAAGAGCGGCGGCTACATCATCATCAACCAGACCGAAGCGCTGGTCGCCATCGACGTCAATTCGGGCCGCTCCACCAAGGAGCACTCGATCGAGGACACAGCCCTTCACACCAATCTGGAAGCGGCCGAGGAGGTCGCACGGCAGCTGAGGCTGCGCGATCTCGCCGGCCTGATCGTCATCGACTTCATCGACATGGAGGAGAACCGCAACAACCGCTCCGTCGAGAAGCGGCTGAAGGATCACCTCAAGAACGACCGCGCCCGCATCCAGGTCGGCCGCATCTCGCATTTCGGCCTGATGGAGATGTCGCGCCAGCGTATCCGCGCCAGCGTGCTGGAATCGACGATGAAGCCTTGCCCGCATTGCGGCGGCACCGGCCATGTGCGGTCCGATTCGTCTGTCGCGCTGATGGTGGTGCGGGCGATCGAGGAATTCCTGCTCAAGGATTCGCGCAGCCACATCACGGTGCGGACGCCGGCGGCGACCGCGCTCTATGTGCTCAACCACAAGCGCGGCACGCTGGTGGAGCTCGAAAACCGCTTCGGCCTGACCATCACCGTCGAGGCCGACGACACGGTCGGCGCCCAGCACTATGCGATCTTCCGCGGCGCGCTGGCTGAAAAACCTGAAGGCTTCGTCGAGGTGCGGACCTTGCCCGCCTATGTCGAACCGGAAGAGCCCGCCGACGAAATCGTCATCGAGGAGGAGGACGACGAGGTCGTTGCACCGGCGGAACAACCGCGCCAGGCCCAGCAGCCGCAGCAGCCAAGGCCCAGTGAGGATGGCGAAGGCCGCGATCGCAAGCGCCGCAAGCGCCGCAGACGGCGCGGCGGCAAGGATCGCGACCGCGAGCATGGCGCCCCAGTGGAAGGCGCGTCCATCTCGGCCACTGCCGATGGCATCTCAGAAGCCTCAAGCAATGAAGGCGCCGAAGCAGACCGCGAGGACCAGGTCGGCGTCGCTGATGTGATGGAAGCGTCCGATGACGGCCAAGCGGAAGGTCGGGAGCCTGATGAAGGTCAGGAGCAGGACGAAGGTCTGGGCAAGAAGCGTCGGCGCGGCAAGCGCGGCGGCAAGCGCAATCGCCGTGAAGACGGCGAAGGCGAGTTCGATGCAGGCACTGCCGGGTCGACTGACCGTCCCGAGGTCCTGGAGGGCGTAGCCGTTCCCGGCGAACCGGCAGCAGCAACGTCGGTCGAAGCAAAGCCGGTCGAAGAGCTTGTGGACCTTGCTCCGGCCAATGACGACATGCCAAGCGCCGAAAAGCCGAAGAAGCCGCGCCGCGCCGCCAAGCCGAAGAAGGCTGCGGCGGACGTCGTTGCCGAGACGCCGGTAGCCGAGTCTGAAATTTCTGCCGAGGCTCCCGCACCTGTTTCGGAGGAAACAGCCGTGGCCGCCGTCGACGAAAAACCGAAGGTCCGCCCATCGCGACGCAAGCCCGTAGCGGTCGATGCTCCGGTTGAGCCGATCGTGTCTTCGACTGTTGCCGAAGAGGAAAAGACCGAGGAGAAGCCGAAGCGTGCCGGCTGGTGGCAGCGGAAAGGCTTTTTCTAGGCTTTTTGGTAGTTTAGCCTGATCTTTTGACCAAAAGAATCCCGCGCTGTCCTGTCGACAGCGCGGGATTTTTCTTGTCTGAAGCGCCCGCCCCAAATCTTAATGGCGCCCCAAATCCTTATGGCGCAAAGACCGACCAGTTCATCATCTTCGCCAGTCTTTCCAGCGCAATCGACCCCAGCCGGGAATTGCCGTTGGCGTTGAGGCCGGGCGACCAGACGGCGAGCGAGGCCACGCCCGGCACGATCGCTAAAATGCCGCCGCCAACGCCGCTCTTGCCCGGGATGCCGACGCGAAAGGCAAAATCGCCGGAGCCGTCATAGTGACCGCAGGTCAGCATCATCGCGCCGATGCGGCGCGCGCGCTCGGCCGACACCACGGAATGGCCAGTCGCCGGGTTCTTGCCGCCATTCGCGAGGAAGCGGCCGGCCAGAGCAAGCTGCCGGCAGCTCATCGCGATGGCGCAATGGTGGAAATAGACGCCCAGCGCCAGATCCGGCGCGTGGGTGAGATTGCCAAAGGATTTCATGTAGTTGGCGAGCGCCAAATTGCGAAAACCGGTGGCTCGTTCCGAAGCCGCGACTTCGCGGTCGATGATGATGGTCTCGTCGTCGGCCAGGAACTGGATGAAGCGCAGGATCTCGCCGATCGCCTCGCGCGGCTGGTGGCCGGCGATCAGAATGTCGGAAATGACGATGGCGCCGGCATTGATGAACGGATTGCGCGGGATGCCGTTCTCGTGCTCGAGCTGGACGATCGAGTTGAACGGGTTGCCCGAAGGCTCGCGCCCGACACGCCGCCACAGCGCGTCGCCGACATTGCCGAGCGCCAGTGTCAGCGTGAACACCTTCGAAATGCTCTGGATCGAAAACGGCTCATCGGCGTCGCCCGCCATCAGCACGCGACCGTCATTGGTCACCGCGGCAATGCCGAACTTTTTCGGATCGACCTTGCCGAGTTGCGGAATGTAGGTCGCAACGTCGCCGCGATCCGTGCGCTCCGCCATTTCGGCGGCAATCTCGGTCAAAGCCTGCTCGAGGTCCGGCATCGCGCTACCTCAGCCAGCGCTCGATGCGCATCATCGCCTCGACCATTTCGTCGTGGCTGCCAGCGTAGGAAAAGCGCATGGCTCGATGGCCTTGAAGCGGATCGAAATCGCGGCCGGGCGTCGCCGCCACATACGCCTCGGCCAGCATCTTGCGCGCGAAGGCCATGCTGTCGTTGGTGTGCCTGGTGACATCGCAGAAGGCGTAGAACGCCCCGTCCATCGGTGCCGCCAGGGTAAAGCCGAGTTCGGGCAGGCGTTTCATCAAAAGCTGGCGATTGCCCGCGTAGCGCGCCTTCACCGCCTCCAATTCCGCGGTTGCCTTGAATGCCTCGATCGCGGCGATCTGGGACAGTTCCGGCGGTGAGATGTAGAGACTCTGGGCGATGCGCTCGACCGGCCGCACCAATGGTTCCGGCAGCACCATCCAGCCGATGCGCCAACCGGTCATGCAGTAGTATTTCGAGAAGGAATTGATCACCGTCACGTCAAGGCCGTAGGCAAGTGCTGTGGTGTCCGGCGCAGCGTAAGCCAGCCGGTGGTAGATCTCGTCGGAGATCACGGCGATGCCGAGCTCTTGTGCCGTCGTCACCAGCGCCGACAGCTCGTCGGCGGGGATAATCGCCCCGGTCGGATTGGCGGGGCTGGCAAACAACACGCCCTTCAGCTTCTTTTCGCGATGTGCAGCCTTCAGATGTTCGGCGTGGAGATAGGCATCACCGTCGAGCTCGATCTCGACGATCTCGATGCCGAGCGCGGCCATGATGTTGCGATAGGCCGGATAGCCGGGTGCGGCGATGGCGACACGGTCGCCTGGATCGAACATCGCCAGAAATGCCAGGTTGAAGGCGGCCGACGATCCGGTGGTGACGGCGATCCGGCCGGGTGAAACGGCCAGCCCGTAGTGGTCGGCATAGTGCTGGGCGATTGCCTCGCGCAGGCCCGCAAGACCCAATGCGTCGGTGTAGCCGATGCGCCCCATCTTCAATGCGTGCGTCGCCGCTTGCCTGACTCCGGTCGGCGCCGGATCGGACGGCTGGCCAACGGCCATGGAAACGACCGGCACTCCCTTGGCCTTCAGCCGATTCGCTTCCGCCAGAACGTCCATGGCGTGGAACGGCTCGACGTCGCCGCGACGCGAAAGCGATACAACCATTTGACCTCATTTCCTTGTTCGCCGTTTGGCTCAGCCCTTTAGGTCGGCCCTCTAGGTCAGCCCTTTGAGATCGGCCCTCGGGTCGGCGCTTGCCGGCTGCCGGCGCCGAGCTTTGGCGTCCCGCGCCGCACAAATGCCCGATTGATGTGAGGTTCACAAGTTCAGTAAAGTTTCAGTGCCGACTTTTCATCCTTCACCCGCTCGTCTACCAGTGGACCTGCCATGTTGAGCCGACCCAAATCGACGATAGCCAGGGCAGCGCGCGCCTTCGCGACGCTTTCGCTTGCCGCGACGGTCGCTGTGACCAGCATCGTCAGCGCCTTCGCGCAAAACGTGCCGGTGGTGCGCGATGCCGAGATCGAGGCGCTGGTGCGCGCCTATGCGCGGCCGATCTTCAGGGCCGCGGGCCTGCCGGAAGACGGCGTCGACATCGTCCTGGTCAACGACCAGAGTTTCAACGCCTTCGTTGCCGGGTCCCGCTTGTTCATCAACACCGGCGCCCTGATGTCGGCGGAGACGCCCAACGAGATCATTGGCGTCATCGCCCATGAAGCCGGCCACATCGCCGGCGGCCACCAGCAAAAATTGCGCAACCAGCTCGAACGCGCCAAGACGATGGCCATCATCGCGACGCTGCTTGGCGCCGGTGCCATGGTTGCCGGCGCCACCAGCAAAAGCCGAGGCCTGGCCGGCGCCGGCATGGGGGTTGCAGCTGGCGGCGGCGAGATGGCGCAGCGCAGTATCCTCGCTTATCAGCGCACCGAAGAGATGACCGCCGACCGCTCGGCGATAACCTATCTCAATGCCACCGGCCAGTCCGGCCTGGGCATGCTGAAGACCTTCGGCCGCTTTCAGAGCGCGCTCTCGCTGTCGGGGGCGCAGGTCGACCCCTACCGGATCAGCCATCCGCTGCCGCGGGAACGCATCGCCAACCTCGAAGTCCTGGTCAAAAAAAGCCCCTACGTCGAAAAGGTCGATCCGCCGGCGCTGCAGCAGCGGCACGACATGATGCGCATCAAGATCGCCGCCTATATGGGAGGTCAGGCCGCCGCATCGCGGCTGATGCGCAAGATGCCGGGCAGCCTCGCCTCGCAATATGGCGCCGCGCAGACGAGCTATCTTTTCGGCGATCTGGCCGGGGCGCTCGCCAAGACCAACGCGCTGATCAAGGCACAGCCGAAGAACCCCTATTTCCAGGAGTTGCGCGGCGATATCCTGATGAAGGCGAACAAACCGAAGGCTGCCGCTGAAGCCTATGCCAAGGCGGTCAGCCTCGACCCAGCGCGATCCGGGCTGCTGCCGGTTTCCTACGGCCAGGCGCTGATGGCCGTCGGCACGCCCGATTCCCTGGAGAAAGCGGTGGTGCAGATCAACAAGGGTCTCGCGCGCGACCGAGAAAACGCCGTCGGTTACCGCCATCTTGCGCAGGCCTATGGCGAGCTTGGCAACATTCCGGCCGCCGACCTTGCGACCGCCGAAGGCCATTTCTATTCCGGCGCCTACAAGGATGCCAAGATCTTCGCAATGCGCGCGCAGATGAAAATGAAGCGCGGCGAGCCGGGCTGGATCCGCGCGCAGGACATCATAAACTACGCACCATCAGGCAAGAAAAAGTGAACCTTCCGGCCGTGCGCGGCGACAAGTAGTCGAACCAATCGGGTAGTCGGACCAATCGGGTCGTCAAACCAATCGGGTCGGGCAACCGGGCCGGAAACCAGGCAAGAGGATTAGGGATGATGAAGAAGGCAATTCTGCTGGGCACCACGGGCGTGGCAGTCGCTCTCGCCATGCTGGGTTTCGGGTTCGTGACCGGAAGTCCGCAGACGGCAAAGGCCGATGCCGCGCAGATCGCCCAGGCAGCCTCCGCCGACACCAAGATCGACCGGGCTGAAGTCGAAGGCATCATCCGCGACTATCTCCTGAAGAACCCGGAAGTGCTGCTGGAAGCTCAGGAAGCGCTCGAGGCCAAGCAGAAGGAGGCGCAGCGCGTCGCCAGTCTCGAGGTCATCAAAGATGCCAAGGACCAGATCTTCAACTCGGCCTTCGACGGCGTCGTCGGCAATCCGAACGGCAAGGTCACCATCGTCGAATTCTACGACTACAATTGCGGCTACTGCAAACGCGCCATGGAGGACATGCAGACGCTGACGACAGCCGATCCGGAGCTGCGCTTCGTGCTCAAGGAGTTCCCGATCCTCGGCCCGGATTCGCAGAAGGCGAGCGTCGTCTCGATGGCCTTCCACCTGATGATGCCGGAGAAATACGGCGAGTTCCACAACGCGTTGCTCGGCGCCCAGGGACGCGCCACCGAAGCAGCGGCCATCAAGGTAGCGCTTTCGCTCGGCGCCAACGAAGCGACGCTGCGCGAGAAGATGAAGGATCCGTCGATCGCCGAGGCCCTCTCCAAGACCTATGATCTTGCCAACAAGCTGGCCATCACAGGAACGCCCTCCTATGTGGTCGGCAACGAGGTGGTGTTCGGTGCGCTCGGCCAGAACGTGCTGGCGGAGAAGATCGAGGCGGCCAAGGCCGCACTCTGATCGGCTTCGGAAAAAGCCATTTTCCAGCTGTTGTGGACAGCGAAAGAACCCACTTGCGCTCTTTTCGCAGGCGTTTAAGCCCATTATAGAGGTCCGGCGCGCCGACTGATGCCGGCGTGGGAAAAGGTCGGCATTTTGAAAACGGTTTTCGTCCTGAACGGTCCCAACCTCAACGCGCTCGGCAAGCGCGAGCCAGGCATCTATGGCGGCAAGACGCTGGCCGCGATCGCCGACGATTGCAAGCAGGCAGGTGCGGCACTTGGGCTCGAGATCGATTTCCGTCAGTCGAACCATGAGGGCGACCTCGTCGACTGGATACAGGAAGCCGCCGACAAGGCTGCAGGCATCGTCATCAATCCGGGCGCGTACAGCCACACCTCGATCGCCATTCACGACGCCATCCGCTCCGTCGCGCCATTGCCCGTCGCCGAAGTGCATCTTTCCAACATCCATGCGCGGGAAGCATTCCGCCACCTCTCCATGGTCTCGCCGGTCGCCGTCGGCGTGATCTGCGGGTTCGGGCCGCTCGGCTACACACTGGCGCTGCAGGCGCTGGCCGCGCGCATATGACCGGCCAACAAACAGAAGGCTCGAAAATGTCGATAAAGAAGAATGGTGTTGACCAGCAGCTTATCCGCGATCTGGCGGGCATACTGAACGACACCAACCTCACCGAGATCGAGGTCGAGCTGGGCGACTTGAAGGTGCGCGTGTCGCGACAGGCGCCGGCCGTCCATGCGGTCGCCGCAGCGCAGCCCGCCTATGCGCCGCCGGCAGCGCAGCCGGCTGGCGCAGCCGCCCCGGCAGCGGCCGATGTGTCCAAGAACGCAGTGGCCTCGCCGATGGTCGGCACCGCCTACCTGGCGCCATCGCCGGACGCCAAGGCGTTCATCGAAGTCGGCCAACAGGTCAAGGAAGGCCAGACGCTGCTGATTATCGAGGCGATGAAGACGATGAACCAGATCCCCTCGCCCCGTGCCGGAACGGTGACGGCGATCCTGTTCGAGGATGCGCAGCCGGTCGAATATGGCATGCCGCTCGTCGTGATCGAGTAGAGCCGGGAACAGCCGAAAAATGTTCCAGAAAATCCTCATCGCCAATCGCGGCGAAATCGCTCTGAGGGTGCTGCGCGCCTGCAAGGAGCTCGGCATCCAGACGGTGGTGGTGCATTCCACCGCCGACGCCGACGCCATGCATGTGCGGCTCGCCGACGAGAGCGTCTGCATCGGCCCGCCGCCGTCGCGCGACAGCTATCTCAACATCCACCAGATCGTCGCGGCGTGCGAGATCACCGGCGCCGACGCGGTGCATCCGGGCTACGGGTTCCTGTCGGAGAATGCCAAATTCGCCGATATCCTCGCCGCTCACAACATCACCTTCATCGGCCCGTCCGGCGATCACATCCGCGTCATGGGCGACAAGATCGAGGCCAAGCGCACCGCAAAGCGCCTTGGCATTCCGGTGGTGCCCGGCTCCGACGGAGCGGTCACCGAGGAAAAGGAAGCCAGACGCATCGCCGCCGAGATCGGTTATCCCGTGATCATCAAGGCGTCGGCCGGCGGCGGCGGACGCGGCATGAAGGTGGCGCGCAGCGAAGCCGATCTTGTGGTCGCACTGCAGACGGCACGCTCGGAGGCCGGTGCCGCCTTCGGCGACGACGCCGTCTACATCGAGAAGTATCTCGAAAAGCCGCGCCACATCGAGGTCCAGGTGTTCGGCGACGGTGCCGGGCGCGGCGTGCATTTCGGCGAACGCGACTGCTCGCTGCAGCGCCGCCACCAAAAAGTCTGGGAAGAGGCGCCCTCCCCGGCGCTCAATGCCGAGGAGCGCGCGCATATCGGCGGCGTCTGTGCCAGGGCGATCGCCGATCTCGGCTACTCCGGCGCCGGCACCATCGAATTCCTCTATGAGAACGGCGAGTTCTATTTCATCGAGATGAACACGCGCCTGCAGGTCGAGCATCCGGTGACGGAGGCAATCACCGGCATCGACCTCGTGCACGAGCAGATCCGCGTCGCCTCAGGCGGCGGGCTTTCCATGCGCCAGGAAGAGATCCGCTTTCAGGGCCACGCCATCGAATGCCGCATCAATGCCGAGGATCCGCGCACCTTCACCCCCTCGCCCGGCACGATCACCCACTTCCACACGCCGGGCGGCCTCGGCATCCGTGTCGATTCCGGCGTCTATTCTGGCTACAAGATCCCGCCCTACTACGACAGTTTGATCGGCAAGCTGATCGTGCACGGCCGCAATCGCGTCGAATGCATGATGCGGTTGCGGCGGGCGCTCGACGAATTCGTCGTCGACGGCATCAAGACGACGCTGCCGCTGTTTCGCGATCTCGTCGGCAATGCCGATATCGCCAATGGCGAGTATGACATCCACTGGCTGGAAAAATATCTGGCCGATGAGGATTAGGACGTGAACTTATAGAATATAATGGCGCGATGACCCGTCCCTACGCGCCAGGCTATCGCATCCCGACCGACCTGTTGCTCAAGGCCTACGCCTCGGGCGTCTTTCCGATGGCCGAAAGCGCCACCGATCCCGAAGTGTTCTGGGTGCGGCCGGAGACGCGCGGCATCATCCCGCTGGATGGTTTTCACACGCCCAAAAGCCTGAGGAAGGCGATCCGCAAAAACCTGGTCGATATCCGTTTCGATTTTGATTTCGAGGCGACCATCGACGGCTGCGCCGAGAGGCGCGAGGAACGCCGGTCGACCTGGATCAATGCGCCGATCCGCGAGGCCTATGTCGAACTCCATCGGATGGGCCATTGCCATTCGGTCGAAGCCTGGCGCGAGGGTCGGCTGGTTGGCGGCCTCTACGGCGTGTCTCTCGGCCGGGTGTTCTTCGGCGAAAGCATGTTCGCCAGGGAAACGGACGCGTCGAAGGTCTGCCTGGTGCACTTGGTCGAACGCCTCAAGCAACGACACTTCGCCTTGCTCGACACGCAGTTCACCACCGAGCACCTCAAACGCTTCGGCGCGGTCGACGTGCCAAGGGGCAAATACGAAAAGATGCTGGCCGACGCGCTGAAGGGCGAGGCGGTCTTTTTCCCGTGACCTGCGCCAGGGTCAGGTTTTTGCGCCAGGCTCAAGAGGCGTCTGCGCGTGGAACATCATCTTCCAGCCATTGACGCGATGGACATAGCCGGTGCTGACCAGCGCCGCATAAGGCTCGCCATTCTCGCGCGTGGCATGGGCCTCATAGGTCAGCATGACAATGTCGCTGCCCGGCTCGATGATGCCTTTGAGGTCGATGTCGAGATCGCGCCAGCGATTCGGGTCCGTCGCGGTTTCGGCCAGATCGGCGTTGCTCATCGTTTGCGCCATGTTTGGGAAAGCCACGAGGCATTCGGTGTCGGCGTTGGCTTTGAAATAGGCGGCATCGCCGGTCCAGAACCCTTTTTCGAGTTCGAGAAGCTCGCTCTTATTAGCCATCATAGCCCTCATGGGAACATCTCCGTACGCCAGCCATGACCAACGCACGGAGAATAAGGCGGTTCCGGAAGGCTCAGTAGGTGATTGCGAACAGGCGGTCCCGCACGCCAGCCATTATAGCTGGTCTTGGCTAATTGGTTTTGGCCGCGTCGGGTGCCGGCACCTGCGACTTCTGCTTGCAGCCCTTCAGCCAGACGTCGTAGACCGCGTGCTCGACGGCGTTGAGGCCGGGGCTTTCGGCAAACATCCAGCCGGTGAAGATGCGGCGGATCTTGCGATCCAGCGTGATCTCGTCGACCTCGACGAAGGAATCGGTTTTCGGTTCTTCGGTCTGCGGCCGCGAATAGCAGATGCGCGGCGTCACCTGCAAAGCGCCGAACTGCACCGTCTCGTCGATATAGACATCGAAGGTGATGATGCGGCCGGTGATCTTGTCGATGCCGGCGAATTCGGCGACGGGATTGGTGATGCGTTGCGGCGCCACCGGTGCCACTGGCGCCACTGTCGCATCCGGTTCCACTGGCGCATCCGGGTCCACTGTTGCATCCGGTTCCATCTGCGCCTCCGGCTCCATCGGCGCCCCCGGTTCCATTGGCGGCTCCAACTCCATCGGCGCCCCCGGTTTCATTGGCGGCTCCAGCTCCATCGGCGCCCCCGGTTCCACTGGCGGCTCCAGCGTCTGTGCGGCGGCCATGGCGCAGGCGACAAAAGCGGCGGCCACCGTCAGTCCGCCCATCGAAATTCGGCTGAAAATGCTCATGTAGGGATCCGGTGGTTTGCGCCCGGGGCGATTCTGTCGCGCCCAAGGCTAGTCGCTGCTGTCAGATCGACAAGCAGCTAAACGCCAATTGTGGCGATAAAGGACCGATCCGCGCCTGGCGAGCGGTTACGACCCTGGCGTCCAGGCGTCGTAATCGCCGGTCACCTGCGGGCGGTGCTGATTGCTGAGTATGGAGCCTTTGGGGCGATAGGCGGCGGCACTTCCGGTGAGGTTCGGCTGATGCGGTTTCTGCCAGTCGCGTGGCTTGTAGGTGTCGCTCGGCGGCGGGACATCGACGCGGTGATGCATCCAGCCATGCCAGCCGGGCGGAATCATCGAGGCTTCCGAATAGTCGCGATAGATGACCCAGCGGCGGGTGCGGCCTTCCGAATCGACACCACCCTCGTAATAGACGTTGCCGGCCTCGTCCTGCCCGACTTTCTTGCCATGCCGCCAGGTGTGGAAGCGCGTGCCCAGCGTCTGGCTATTCCACCAGGTGAAAAACTGCAGAAGGAAAGTCTTCATCCAAATCCCCGTGGCAAATCCCCGTGGCCCAGATCCTCGCGGCCCAGATCCTCGCGGCGGCAGCGGCGGCGCCTGTTTCCTGCTTATGGCGTCAGGCCGTCGCCAAGGCAAGGGTTTTGCCGCATGAGCCGCGCAAATGGCCGTCGGAAAACCGACGCACCGTGGCAAGCCTTTCGCGACCTGTCGAGGCATGCCTTGCCAAGGCTGCCCGGTCTTTCTAAAGCTCTGCGCGCGGCATGCAGGTACCCAGCCTGATTGACGGTCGAGGGAGGTAACGATGGCCCCAGATGCATCCGGCGCGGATCCGCGGATCAGTGCCAGCTCCATTCGCCTGCGCAAGGGCGGCGAGCCGGTCGTCTGCCTCACCGCTTATACCTACCCCGTCGCTCGCCTGCTCGACGATCATGTCGACCTGCTTCTGGTCGGCGACAGCGTCGCCATGGTTCTCCATGGCCACAAGACCACGCTGGGCGCCTCGCTGGCGATGATGATCGCCCACGGACAAGCGGTGATGCGAGGGTCAGCCAGGGCCTGTGTGGTGGTCGACATGCCGGCCGGGTGCTATGAGGCAACGCCGCGCCAAGCCGTCGCCTCGGCGCGGCGGGTCGTCGACGAAACCGGTTGCCAGGCGGTCAAGCTGGAGGGCGGCGTCACGGTTGCCCGGCAGATTGCGGCGATTGTCGCTGCCGGCATTCCGGTCATGGGACATATCGGCTTGCAGCCGCAATCGGTGGAAAGCGACGGCGGCTACAGGATCAAGGGCCGGACCGACGAGAACGTGGCTGCCCTTTATCGCGACGCCGAAGCGGTCGAAAAGGCCGGCGCGTTCTCGGTGGTCATCGAAGGCACCGTCGAGACCGTCGCCGCCGACCTCACCCGGCACATTTCCATTCCAACCATCGGCATCGGCGCCAGCGGCGACTGCGACGGCCAGATCCTTGTCATCGACGACATGGTCGGCCTGACCGTCGACCGGGTGCCGAAATTCGTCAAGCAATATGCCGACCTGCGCAGCGTCATATCGCAGGCGGCAGCCAGCTATGCGGCGGAGGTGCGCAGCCGGACATTCCCCGGCCCAAGCCACGTTTTTTCGGCCGCAGCCGACAAGAGCGAACCATGAACCGGGGCGAAGCATGAGCCGGCCCCTCGTCGTCGACAGCGTCGCCGCCCTTCGCGCGCAAATCCGCGACTGGCGTCGCGATGGCCTCAGCCTTGCCATGGTGCCGACCATGGGTGCGCTGCATGATGGTCATATCTCGCTGATCAGGATCGCGCTGGGAAAGGCCGATCGCTGCGTCGTCTCGATCTTCGTCAACCCGACCCAGTTCGCGCCGAGTGAAGACCTCGACAAATATCCGCGCCAGCTCGGCCGCGACCTCGATCGGCTAGCCGAGGCCGGCGCACAACTTGCCTTCACCCCTGGTGCGGCGCAGATGTACCCGGCCGGCTTCGCCACCAGGATCTCGGTTGGCGGGCCAGCCGCGGGGCTGGAATCGGATTTCCGGCCGACGTTCTTCGACGGCGTCGCAACGGTCGTGGCAAAGCTCTTCCTGCAGGCATCGCCCGACTGCGCGGTCTTTGGCGAAAAGGATTATCAGCAGCTTTGCGTCGTCAGGCGGCTCTGCAGCGATCTTGATCTGCCGGTGGACATCATCGGCGCGCCAACAATACGCGACGCGCATGGGCTCGCCATGTCGTCACGCAACGCCTATCTCGGCGATGCCGAACTTGCGGTGGCACGCCAGTTCAACGCCATCTTGCGCCGGGCGGCGGCGGCACTCGCGGCAGGCGCCGATGAAGGCAGCGTGACCGCGGAGGCCAGCCGCGCGCTGGTCGAGGCTGGCTTCGACAAAGTCGACTATGTCGCGGCGCGCGAGAGCCTGACGCTCGCGCCGTGGCGGCCAAACCGCGACGGACGCCTGCTCGCTGCCGCTTGGCTGGGCAAGACCAGGCTGATCGACAATTTGGAAGTTCCCTCCGCCTAAAGCGCGTGCCGTTTGGATGGATTCATGCGACGCGCTTTAGTTCTTGTTTGATGCATGTCGCTTTCGCAAAACCGCCTCGCACCCTCGGTTCAAGCCCGAGGGCGTGCTTTTGCGCGACCGTGCATTAGGCCAATCAGGCGACCTTGAGATCCTTCATCGCGTTCTCGTAGACATCCTTGATCGGCTTGGATACGTCTTCTGCGGCTTTTGTCGCCGCCACCTGAAGCTCCTTGCTCTGCTCGACCGACTTTTCCACCTGCTGGCGCAAGAAAGCCGTCTGCAGTTCGATGAACTCGGAGGGCGATTTCACGGCAACCAGGGCTTCAAGGTGAGAAAAGCTCGCCTCAACATTTGCGCGCACAGCGGCGATCGTCTTCAGCGACAGTTCATTGCTGGCGGTCTTGGCTGTTTCAAAGGACGATTTGAGAGCCTTCTGGGTCACCTCGGCGCCGGTCGCCAATTTCGATAAGGCTTCTTTCGACTGCTCGACGCCCTTTTCGGCGACGGCACGGAACTGATCGGTTACCTCGGTCGGGACTTCTGCGGTTTCGACGTTTTCAGCAGGTTTATCAGAGGTCTTGGTCATAGTTTCCATCCTTTGCGGCGGGCGACCTTTGTAGAAAAGCCGTCTCGTTCATCTAGGGCCCTGACGTTACGGCATCCGCAGTGCATTGCAACATTTTTGTGCGTCGCACCATGCTTTTTTGCCTCGCGCTAGCCACAGGTGAATTTCTACCTGCGGGCGTGTTTTTTGCTGACCGCGATTCCGCAATTCAGCCCGCAACCGACCGGCGCAGCCCGTAAAACGCAACTGACTGCGACCTGTCAGGCCAGGCAATTCTATCCGATCGCCTTTTCCAAAATCAGCGCCGGCAACGCCACAGTCGGCAGTGGCGGGCAAAAACCCTTTCGAGCGATAGAAGGCGACGGCGAGAGCGTTTGCCTCTTCCACTTCGACGCGCAGCGTCCGCGCCTCCGGAAAGCTGGCCTCGACCTCTTCCAGCAGCGCCTGGCCGATCCCTTGCCTCTGGCAGGCCGGATGCACGTAGAGCTGGTTCAGCATGACGATCTTCGCATCCGTGGTGGCTGCGGCGAAAGCCATGCCGCCAATGCGCTTGCCGTCGTCTGCGACCAGGAATTCGGAGTTCGGCCGTGTCAGCCGCGCCTTGAGCGAGGCGATCGAATGCCATTCATCAGTGATCTCGATGACTTTGGCAGCACCATAAATACTATCGTAGGTTGCATGCCAGGTTTCGACCAGCAGCGCGCGGACCGCGGCAAGATCGCGCTCGCCGGCGGTGCGCACGAACATCATCCTATTCGATCCCGAGCTTGGCCTTGACGAGGTCGTTGACGGCCTGCGGGTTGGCCTTGCCGCCTGTCGCCTTCATCACCTGGCCGACGAACCAGCCGGCCATGCTCGGCTTGGCGCGCGCCTGCTCGACCTTGTGGGGATTGGCTGATATCACCTCATCGACCGCCTTTTCGATGGCGCCGGTGTCGGTGACCTGTTTCATGCCGCGGCTTTCGACCAGCTGGCGCGGATCGCCGCCTTCGTTCCAGACGATCTCGAACAGATCCTTGGCGATCTTGCCGGAGATGGTGCCCTCTTTGATCAGGTCGATGACCGCGCCGAGCTGATCGGGCGAAACCGGAGCATTTTCAATACCCTTGCCGGCTCTGTTCAAGGCACCGAGCAGATCGTTGATGACCCAGTTGGCGGCAAGCTTGCCGTCGCGACCAGCGGCCACCTTCTCGAAATAGTCGGCGACCGCCTTTTCCGATACCAGGATCGAGGCGTCGTAGGTCGACAGGCCGAGCGAGGAGATCAACCGCGCCTTCTTGGCGTCGGGCAATTCAGGCAGATCCTTTGCCAACGCATCGACATAGGCCTGGTCGAATTCCAGCGGCAGCAGGTCGGGATCCGGGAAATAGCGGTAGTCGTGCGCTTCTTCCTTGGAACGCATCGAGCGCGTCTCGCCCTTGTTAGGATCGAACAGCCGCGTTTCCTGATCGATCTTGCCGCCGTCCTCCAGAATGGCGATTTGGCGGCGCGCCTCGTAGTCGATGGCCTGGCCGATGAAGCGGATCGAGTTGACGTTCTTGATCTCACAACGCGTGCCGAATTCGCCGCCGGGCCGGCGCACCGAGACGTTGACGTCGGCGCGCAGCGAGCCTTCGTCCATGTTGCCGTCGCAAGTGCCGAGATAGCGCACGATGGTGCGCAGCTTGGTGACATAGGCCTTGGCCTCGTCGGCGGAGCGCATATCGGGTTTGGAGACGATCTCCATCAGCGCCACGCCGGAGCGGTTGAGATCGACGTAAGACATGGTTGCATGCTGGTCGTGCATCGACTTGCCGGCATCCTGCTCCAGGTGCAGGCGCTCGATGCCGACCTCGATGTCCTCGAACTCGCCGTGCCGGTCCGGGCCGACGGAGACGATCACCTTGCCCTCGCCGACGATCGGCTGCTTGAACTGCGAGATCTGATAGCCCTGCGGCAGATCGGGATAAAAATAGTTTTTCCGGTCGAAGACCGATTTGTGGTTGATCTCGGCCTTCAGCCCGAGGCCGGTGCGGATCGCCTGCTTGACGCATTCCTCGTTGATGACCGGCAGCATGCCCGGCATCGCCGCATCGACGAGGCTGACATTGGCGTTGGGCGGCGCACCGAAAGCCGTCGAGGCGCCGGAGAACAGTTTTGCTTGCGAGGTCACCTGCGCATGAACCTCGAGGCCGATGATGATTTCCCAGTCGCCGGTGGCGCCTGATATCAGGCGCTTGGCGTCGGGTGTGCGGGTGTCGATAAGGGTCATGGCGATCCAGATAATTGTTGTTCAAATTGTCTGGCGTTGACGGCCGACAAAATCAACTGTTCGCTAGATCAATCGGCCGGAACTGGCAAGGGAGTGCCCCTGCTGACAGAGACTCCCCTTGTTGATCGAGAACCTCTTGTTGACTGAGATCCCCCTGTTGACCGAGATCAATGTCGTCGGTTGCCACTATGGCATGATCGCCAAGAGGCAGGAGAGACCGACATGAGTTTTTTCGACTATTTGATTTCAGTCGACGTCCGGACCGCACTGACGGGCCGCATGATGCAGAAGCTGGGCGTCGACCGGCAATTGAAAACCGTACCCGACCAAGCAGCGGTCACCCGTCGCGCTGTCGACCGCTGCCGTTCGTGCGGCCATCAGGACGAATGCACGGATTGGCTCGACGAAAACGAGCAACCGGACGATCCGCCTGATTATTGCCGCAACCGTGACCTGATCGCACGGCTGCAACGTGCGGGCGGCCTATGCCAGCGGGCGGGCTGAAGAGACTAGCCGTCACGCCGTCGCGATGTAGGCCCTGATCTCCGCGGCCTCGCGCTCGACATCCTCGATGCGCCGCTTGACCACGTCGCCGATCGACACGATGCCGTCGAGCAGGCCGTCCTTTTCCACCGGCAGGTGGCGGAAACGGCCACTGGTCATGATCTCCATGACCTCGTTGACGGTATGGTTCTCATTGCAGATCTTTACCTTGGGGGTCATCGCCGAACGCACCGCGATATCCAATGCGGCGGCCCCTTCCCTGGCGAGGACCCGCACGACGTCGCGCTCGGAAAGAATGCCGACGATCTTGTGATCGCCATTGGTGATGACCAGCGCACCGATCCTGTGCTCGGCCAGGATGCGAATGGCCCCGCTCAGTTTTTCGTTCGGCCCGAGCGTCAGCACGTCGTGGCCTTTCTGCTCGAGAATTGCCTTAACAGTCATGGCGTCCTCCTCAGTTTACCTTGCCGGTTCCTGCCCTGACCGGCTTTCCCTAGTGCCAGACATCGTGCGCCGCGATCGATTGGTTTTCAAGTGCGGCGCCTTAATGCGCATCGCATGCCGTTGTCGCAAAACCGCGGCGCAGCCTCGGTTCAAGACCGGGGGCATGCTTTTGGGCGACATGCTTCAGGCCCTGAACTCATCCGCCTGCTGGCGCCGATCGAAAGCCCGCAGGCCGAAGAAGCCGGCGACGAAACCGCCAATATGGGCCTCCCAGGCGATCTGGCTGTCGATGCCGGGCGCGAAGGCAACGAGGCCGGTGGCGAGATTGATCACCATCCAGATGGCAAGAAAGGTCACAACGCCGCGCGAGCGGAACACCGCCGCCATCGGCAGCGGCGCGCCGGCGAAGGCGGCTTTGCCGGACGAGCGGTCGGTGCGGAAGCCGAAGCGCGCGGCGGCCCCCATCATGCCGGAAATCGCCCCCGATGCGCCGACCAGCGGCGTCTGGCCGAGCGGATGCACGGCCCAGAACAGCAATACCGCCGCCAGCCCCGTCGCCGCGAAGAACAGGCTGAAACGAAGCGCGCCGAAGCGGTTCGCCAGCGGTGAGCCGAAAGCCGCCAGCCACACCATGTTGATGGCCAGATGTGCAAAGCCGCCATGCAGGAAGGCATAGGTGAAGGGGCTCGAAAACGCGTAGAAATCGAGGTCGAAGCGACCGGAATAGCGGATCGGAATGAAGGCGGTTCGGATCAGCAGGGAAAAATCCTGGTCGTCGGTGAGCCAGTAGAACCGGACCAGGTGAACGGCGACGCAGATGCCGATCAGCGCCAGCACGACGGGCGGCATGTTGAATACCGGCTCGCGGCGCGGCTCCGGCTCGCGGCTGACAGGTCCGCCCTCGCCCTGTTCGATTTCCGAGGGGCTTGCTGGTTCGCTCATATGGCTCGCACTCAGTCGCTGGATTCGACTTCGCGAGCATGTAGATCACGGTCACCCGATTCACAAAGGGGCGAATCGCCCCACGCAACTCAAAATGGCGCGAATCAAAATTGGCGCGAATCAAAAAGAAGCCGTCCAAGGTTGCCCTCGAACGGCTGGTCGAGCCCCCATGCTCCCCCAAACTCTTGACTGAAATGCTGCCGATCGCTGCGAAACGACCGCTTCTGGAGTGGTTTTAACGTGCCACGGGCCTGGGCGGAGCGCAACGTAAACCACTTGTTAACCTTAACGGCCCCGACCCGTGAACAAGTGTTAACGATGCTGGCACGCATCCTGCTCCGCAACGCATGTAGGTCCTCGGAGGGCGCCCTTCTGTTCACCGATGGGACATCAGACGACAGATTGCGCGGAGCAGCATAACATGAACCAGAACGGATCGATCACGCTGTTCCATTATTGGAACCGGCTGCGTGACGGGCGCCCTGCCCCGAAGCGTTCGGAAGTCGAGCCGGCCGATATCAAGTCGCTGCTGGCCGACACATTCATCCTGGAAAAGGACACGCGCGGCGAAGCGGTATTCCGGCTCGCCGGCACCAGGCTTTGCGCATTCTATGGCCGTGAACTCAAGGGGTTTTCCTTTCCCTCGCTGTGGCGCGAGAAGGACCAGCGGCTCATCTCGAAACTGATCCAAGGCGTCTTCGATCAGAAATCCGTAGTGCTCATCACCTATGAAGGTTTCAGCCGCACCGACCGTTCCAGCAAGTTCGAGCTGCTCGCCCTGCCGCTCGACGGCGGCGTCGACAATCCGCGCTGCCTCGGCGTGATAAGCGCCGCTGAAAAACCCTTCTGGCTGGGCGCGGATCCGATCGCCGACGCCCTGATCGATTCGATCCGTGTCGTCGATCCGGAGAACGAACCGAAATTCTTCAAGAACCGGCCGGCCATCGACGTTCCCTCGCTCGTCCCGTCGGAACTCGATCCGTCCCAGACGATTTCGGCGCTCGGCCAGGCGCGCCGCATCCGTCATCTGGTCGTATTAGACGGCGGGCGCGGGGAATAATCCAAAAACCTAAAGTAGCCCAAAATCCTAAAGTAGCGGTATCAGGCTTTCCCCTTTGTTAACCCACTTCGCTGTAGCTTTCCGGCGAAGTTCCTCGCATCAACGCGCGGAATGCCAAACGGGGTGTAGGCAGACATGAGGTCAGCGGCGGTCGACACCGCACCGTCCCAAGCTGAAAGGCGCAACTTTCAGCGCGTCCGCGTGAAGATCTATGGGCGCTTCATGCTGGAGGACCGCACCGAACATCCGTGCCAGGTGGTCGACATGTCGCCGGGCAATGTAGCGCTTCGCACCGAGCGCATCGGCATGCCGGGCGAGAAAGTCATCGCCTATATCGATCACATCGGCCGCATCGAAGGCGTCGTCACCCGTATCTTGCAGGACGGTTTCGCGATGACGGTCATCGCGTCGGAACGCAAGAAGGACAAGCTTGCAGCGCAATTGACCTGGCTTGCCAACAAGCACGAGCTTGATCTGCCGGAAGACCGCCGCCACGAACGCGTGGCGCCGCGCAATCCGAGCAGCGTGCTTCAGCTCGGCGACGGCCGCCAGTACCAGTGCCGCATCATCGACCTGTCGCTTTCGGGCGCCGCGGTCGAGATCGACGTCAAGCCGGCAATCGGCATCCAGGTCATGCTGGGCACCATGCGCGGCCAGGTGGTGCGCCATTTCGAGGACGGCATCGCCATCGAGTTCGCGGTCGTCCAGAGGCCAGAAACGCTCGATTCCGAATTCAACGCATCCGGCGCCTGACAAACAACAAACATTCCCGCAATCGACGGCCCATTTCGGCCGGTTTTTTGTTGGTGCGCCGGTCAACGCAGCCTGCCACCGATGCCGCGCCAAGGCGCCGCGCCGCGCCGATGTGATCCCGGCGAAAACGCCTCAACAATTTTATACTGAAATGATTCAAATTTTATGTTTATTCTATGGGCGTTTTACTTAATGTCTACTTCGAGCCTTTGCGTCGAATAAATCCAATCGTGTCATTGTCTCCTCAAACGGGGAGACTGGACGATGAAAAAGACGAGGGGCAAGCTGTTGCTCTTGGCAATGGCGACGCAGCTTACCGCCTGGGGAACAGCGTATGCAGCGGGACCTGCTTTCATGCACACCGGCAGCCGCACCACACAGCCGGTCGGCCATTACGCGTTCTGCCAGAAGATTCCGCAGGAATGCAATCAGCGGACGCCGAAGCAGGCGCCGATCGAGCTGACCCGCAAGCTGTGGGCGAAGATCGTGAGCATCAACAATTCGGTCAACAGCAGGATCGCGCCGCGCACCGATATGGAACTGTGGGGCAAGGAAGAGGTCTGGTCCTATTCCAACAGCGAATTCGGCGACTGCGAGGACTATGCGCTGGAAAAGCGCCGCGCGTTGATGAACATCGGCGTTCCGGCCGGCGACCTGCTGATGACGGTTGCGCGCCAGCCGAACGGAGACGGCCACGCGGTGCTGACCGTGCGCACCAGCCTCGGAGAGTTCATCCTCGACAACCTCGAAACCAGGGTGCTGTCCTGGACCAACACCGACTACACCTACCTGAAGCGCCAATCGAGCCAGAATTCGGGCGCCTGGGTGACGATCAACGACGGCCGCTCCGGCGCGGTTGCCAGCGTCCGCTAAGGACGCGACGCAAAAACCCGGTCGAGCCCCACCTCCCCGTCCCCAACGACCGGGTTTTAGGAGCCGGCCCCGTCCCCGGGCCGGCTCCACTTTTTTTCAAGCGGTACTGGGATCCTGGTGGTGACAAATCCTACCTGCGCGTTGGGAATGGCGGGAGACGACCGGTGCGGACATTGGTCCGATTGCGACAAATTCACCGGCGCAATAAGCTTCGGCCGTGAGCTACCAGGCGATGATCTGTGATCCGAGGACTGTTCAGGAATGTTCCTAGACGCTTGGTCATATTGAGAGGTTTCGGGGCACCGTCAGGACACAGAAGAAATCTGAATACAACTGAGCGCAAACCGAACCCCCAATTGAGACACAACTGAAACAAATCGACGCGCCGGGCGACATGCATGCGAAACGTTTTGGGCGGATGGTCGAGCCGCACGCAGGCCAGGAGCGCAGGAGCGTCGCCAATGACACCCGACCAGATTCGACTTGTCCAGGATAGTTTCCACGAGGTCCTCCCGATACGCGTGGCAGCCGCGGCTCTGTTCTATGAACGCCTGTTCGCGATCGACTCGGATCTTCGCGCACTGTTTCTGGCGAGCGACATGCCCAAGCAAGGCGCAGAGCTGATGGCGAGCTTGGGCTCCGTCGTGCGCGGACTGGATCGTGCCAACACCGTCCTTCCGACCGTACGCGAGCTCGCCAAGCGTCATGTGGCCTGCGGTTTCAAGGAGCATCATTACCCGATCGTCGGGCAAGCGCTCATCGACACGATGGCGGCCGGCCTCGGCACGGCCTTCACGCCGGCGGTCCGCGAGGCTTGGGAGGCAGCCTATGCGTTGCTCGCAAGTGTGATGATCGCGGCTGCCCGCGAGGATCAGCTCGCAGCGTGAGGCATCCGATGCCGGAACAATCGGCACTTAAGTTAGCGATGTTCGCGCTTTGAAACCAAACGCGCCCGTGGCCCAGCCCGGCGGCCGCGATTGACAGTGGCTGTCGATTCCCCTGGTTGCATACGCAGTTTAACAGATCCATTCCCTCGAATTCGACCATAATTCGACCGAGGCTCAAACGCTCAAGCCGCTGGTCTTATCGCAACCTCCTCTAATCGACGGCGCGAATGGTCGCGTCGCGAGGATGGAGACAAAAATGACCACTATCGATCACGCAAACTATTCCGCTTCGAGAGACAGGCTCGACGCTATCGGCTTCGCCAAATCCGCGATCCGCCTGGCCTTCCGTGCATTGAAGATGCGCAGCGGGCGAGTCGCGCTAGATTCAATGCCCGACTATCTGCTCAACGACATGAGCATCGGCCGCTCGGAGATCAATCACGTCACGTCCATGCGGTTTACAATTGCCAACAGCGCTCAACGCGGTCGCTTGAACGCGAAATGATGCTGATCCACATTGACCCGGCCTGCTGAACAGGCTCGGCTCGACGGGCACGAGAGGACGCCCCGAAGTCGGGCCAGGCCTTCAACACAAGAATTACTCAACTGCGCAATCCCTGGTGATCACCTCGCCGGGGTTTTGGCGCTTTGAACAAGGCCCACGTCTCGCAGATCGTTTCGTAGCGTGGAAGCATGTGGATCAAGCAATTCCATGGCAAATTCCACGAACGCAACCACCCTCGTTCAAACGCAGCGCCGTCACAAGGAAGCGGTCCGGCAAATTCGCCGCACTATTCACTTGGAGAAGACGATGCAACACACCACCAAGGCCTCAAGGCCACCGTTGAACGGCGTCGACACGCCGAACCTTCTGGCAACGATCAACTTTGTCGCCGGCCAGCCTGAACTGGCCAAGTTCCAGTTCCGCGCCCACAACGAGTGGGTCGAAGGCACCCACAGCAAGAGCGTCATGCTCGGCTTCCACGGCGCCGGCCAGGAACAGAAGCATGCCAAAGCCTATTACGCCGACAGCGACCACCCGGCCGTGCTGTGCGGCGCCGATCACGGCCCCACCCCGGTCGAATGGCTGCTGCATGCGCTCGCCAGCTGCCTGATGGCGGGCGTCGCCAACATCGCCGCGGCGCGCGGCATCAAGCTGACCAAGGTGCAGTGCTCGGTCGATGGCGACATCGATCTGCGCGGCATCCTCGGGATTTCCGACGAGGTCCGAAACGGCTTTCAGAACATCACGGTGGCGTTCGAAATCGAGGGCGATGCGCCGTCCGAGAAGCTCCAGCAACTGGTCGAGCAGGCACGGGCACGGTCCGCGGTCTTCGACGTGCTGACGAACGGTGTTTCCGTTTCGGTCGGTGTCAAAACCATCCAGTGATCCACCCGGAAAGGCGGTTCGGACGGGTATCTGAACCGTCGCCCTCCAAAACTGATGGAAACAATATGGAACAGGCTGACGTTGTCATCGTCGGCGCTGGCCAGGCGGGCATCGCCTTGAGCCACTGCCTTCGAAAACGCGGGATCTCGCATGTCGTTCTGGAACGCGGGCGCATTGGCGAACGGTGGCGGTCCTCGACATGGCGTTCGCTCCGCCTTTTGACGCCCAATTGGCTGAACGCGCTGCCAGGCTCCCCATATTGTGGCTCCGAACCCGACGGCTACATGAGCCGCGACGCGTTTGTGGAAACCCTGGTTGGCTATGCCCATCGATCGCAAGCGCCGGTGCGCTCGTACGTCGATGTCTTGTCGTGCGAACAGGATGGGCAGGGCTTCAGGCTGCGGACGACCGCCGGCGACTGGTCGGCGAAAGTCGTCGTTGTGGCCACCGGTCATTGCGACGTGCCGAGCATACCCTTCCCGCTGCATACCAGCGCGGACCCACCGGTCAGCGTCCACGCTTCGCAGTACCGAAGTCCCGACCAGCTTGCGTCAGGCGGCGTGCTGGTTGTCGGCGCATCGTCGTCGGGCGTCCAGATTGCCGACGAGCTGCGACGCAGTGGCAGACGCGTAATCCTGTCCGTCGGCAAGCACACGCGTTTGCCGCGCATCTGGCGAGACAAGGATATCTTCTGGTGGCTCTACCATATGGGATTCATGTCCCAGCGGCTGGAGGATTTGACAGATCCCGACAGCGCCAGACGACAGCCTTCACTTCAACTTGCCGGTCGGGCGGATCGCTCCAATGTCGATCTGGCGACCCTTCAGGGCATCGGGGTCGAACTCACCGGGCGGTTGAAAGGCATCTCGAACGGGACAATTGGCTTTGCCTATGATCTCAAAGATAGCATCACGGCGGCGGACGCCAAGCAGGACCGGCTCCTTCGCCAGGTCGACCAGTTCGCGGGTCACGAATCCATGGCCGGCGCCCCCGCCCCGATCGAGCTGCCGACGAATTGCCTCAAGCGCCTGTCGTTCGCGAACGACGACATCGGCACCATCATATGGGCGACCGGCTACAGCCGCTCGTTTTCATGGCTGAAACTGCCCGCCATCACCGCCAATGGCGAACTGGCCCACAAGGGCGGGATAACGACCGTCGCCGGCCTCTATGCGCTTGGCTTTCGCTTTCTGCGCAAGCGCGATTCCAATTTCATTGGAGGCGTTGGGCCGGACGCGCAAGCGATCGCCGACCATGTCTCACACTATCTCGGTCAGAGCGGCCTCAAGGCAGCATAAGGACATTCCGATGCTTTCCAATGTCGTCCCTGCACATTCTCACTACGACGCCATCATCGTCGGCGCGCGCAGCGCCGGAGCCTCGACGGCAATGCTGCTCTCCCGGGCAGGATTGCGGGTGCTGGCAGTCGACCGCCAGTCCTATGGATCTGACACTCTGTCTACACACGCGCTGATGCGACCAGCCGTCATGCAGCTTTCGCGTTGGGGCCTGCTTCAACCGTTGGTCCAAAGCGGTGCCCCGGTGATCAGGTCTACCACTTTTCACTATGGCGAGCAGGAGGTCACGGTGCCCATTCGGCCCGAGCCAGATATTCCGGGCCTGATCGCTCCACGCCGCACGGTGCTTGATCGCATGTTGGTCGATGCAGCACGAGCCGCTGGAGCTACGATTATGCACGACACTCCGGTCCATGATCTCATGTTCGACGCACATCGCCGTGTTCGCGGCGTCACATTGAGAGATGCCGGCGGCCAAACTCGCGAGATAAGCGCCGATATCGTGGTTGGAGCAGACGGGCTCGGCTCGTTTATCGCTCGCAAGGTCGAGGCACGGACGCTGGTGCAGGGGCGGTGCTCGGTGGCACATGTCTTCGGCTACGCCCCCGCGCCGGCGTTCTCTGGATACCACTGGTATTTCGGCCGGAACTTATCCGGCGGCGTGATACCGACGAATGACGGGCTTGCCTGTATCGTCGCATCCGTTCCGACCGAGCGGTTTGACGCGGAGTTCCGTTTCGATCTTTCCGCCGCACAGCTTGCCCTGGCAGCGCTGGCACCCGGATTGGAACCGCGGGTCTTCGGCAATGGTGGCGAACGTCTGAAGGCCTTCCGCGGCACGCCCGGCCGATTGCGGCAGGCATACGGCCCTGGCTGGATGCTGGTCGGCGATGCCGGCTTCTTCCGCGATCCGCTGACCTCGCATGGTATTTCCGACGCCCTGCGTGATGCCGAAGGGGCCGCGACGGCAATACTTTCCTGTCGCGAGTCCGCATTGCGGGAGTTCCAGGAAGTACGCGACAGCCTCGCGCTGCCCATCCTTGAGGCCACGGACGCCATCAGTGCCTTCGACTGGTCCATCGAAGAGCTACCTGAACGCCACAAGCGCTTCAGCGAGGCGATGAAATCCGAAGTCGCTGTGCTCTTGGCCCGGGCGGCGCGCGATCGCGAGGTTCCGCCTCTCCCGCAAGGGCTAGCGACGTCGCAGCTAGAGGCAATCTGAAACACAAAACAAGGAGCAAGGCTATGCAAACGACCATACGATCCGGATGGTCCGGAGTCCGGTTCGGACAACCGGAAGTCGGGGCCAGTGCAGAGCGAAGGCGCATCACTCGGGCTAGCGACATCATTGCGTTCAGCGACATGACCGGCGACAGAAACCCACTCCACTTCGATGATGTCCTATCCGCCCGCACCGTATTCGGCCGTCTCATAGTTCAGGGCGGTGTCACTTCCGGCCTTCTCAATGCTCTGGTGGCCGAGGACTTACCGGGACCCGGCAGCGTCTTTCTTGGCGTCGAGTGGAAGTTCCTCAAGGCCGTCGGTATCGGCGAGGAGATCGTCGCACGCGCGGAGGTGCTTAGCGTGCGGGAAGACAAGCCGATCTGCACACTGTCAACCACCGTCGCAAACTCGGCAGGCGAGATTTGCCTGTCCGGCACCGCAACAACCTACACTGTGCCGCTCGATTAGCCGCCATAGGCTGCCGGGCGGCTCCGCATTTCCATGTTCTCCCACACGCTGTCTCCAACGGGCAGAACGCATGTTCGAGGAACTTAGCGGAATGGTCCGCTGCAAACGAAGGAGCCAACTTTATGAACATCTCATTCGGTATCTATGCAACCCCGACATCCACTCTGTGGAAAGACATCCGCAAAGGTCCGCCGCTCGAGGCAGTCCGGGAGCACCTCGACCGGGTGATTAACTTCAGACGCCTTTGCGAGATCGCTCGCAGGGCTGAGGTCCGGTGACGGAGTACGGGTCAAATTCGATGGCGGGCGTGAAGACACGTCCGCCATCGGTTTGGGTGTTGCGAACCCAAATGCTTCGTCGCTAATGTAAGGCCGACCATACGGTTAGGACAACCGGATTGAACTCGGCCTTCGAAGTAAGGGTCTTTGGCGACCTCACGGTTCGCCGTGACGGCGAGCCTGTGGCCCTAACGCAATCGCGCAAGACGCGGGCGTTACTCGCCTATCTGGCCGTGCAGCAAAAGCAGCAGCGCCGCGAGTGGCTTTGTGAGATGTTCTGGGACGTCCCTGATGATCCTCGGGGCGCGCTGCGTTGGAGCCTTTCGAAGCTGCGCCGGATCTTAAACGCCGACGGCGAGACCCGGCTTGCGGCCGATCGCAACGTGGTCCAACTGAAGCCGGGATCGATCTGGCTCGACTACGATCTGATCAGGGGCCTGTCGGCCGATGCGGTTGGTTCGCTGCCCACAGAGCGTCTGGAAGCGATCGCTGCGGCTTTCCACGGCCCGTTCTTGTCGGACCTCTATCTGCCGCGCTGCCAGGCGTTCGACGCTTGGCGCGTCTATTGTTCGAATGAGACCGAGATTCTGCACCTGAAGGCGCTACGCGCCCTGATCGATCGCCTGGGCGACGAGCCTGAGCGGGCGCTTCCCCACCTGCACACGCTGCAGTCACTTCTTCCGGACAATGATCTAGCAGACGAGATCGCCCGCATTAACGATCAGGCTCGACTGACCGTCGCCGCTGCCCCGATCCGAAGTGGCACGACGGCTGAACCTGTTAGCCGGCCGGCCCCCGAACCTCCGCTGACGGGGCCCGTGCCCGAACCCGTCCCGCCGCCTTTGACGAAGGTTTCGTCAGGTAAGCAGCAGATACGCTACGTCAATGCCCGCGATGGCACCCGGATCGCCTATGTCATCAGCGGATCCGGGCCAGCGATCGTGCGTGCCTCGCACTGGATGTCCCATCTCGACTTCGATTGGGAAAGCCCAGTTTGGGGACATTGGATCGACGGCCTGTCCAGCGGCTTCACGCTTGTACGCTACGACGGGCGCCTGAACGGCCTTTCCGACACAGTCTGTGAGGATGTGTCTTTCGATGCATTCGTCGACGATCTCGAATGCGTCGTAGAGGCCGTGGGCCTCGACCGTTTCGTCCTCCTTGGAATATCGCAAGGCTGTGCTCTCTCGGTCGAATACGCCATTCGCCATCCCGAGAAGGTCGCGGGTCTCTTGATTTGGGGGGGATATGTTCGTGGATGGCGAGCGCGCGGAAATGCGGCGGAGATCGTCAGACGCGAAGCAATCTCGGCGTTGATGCGCCAGGGCTGGGGTCGGGACGACCCATTGTTCCGCCAAATGTTCACCAACCTGTTTATACCGGGCGCCAATCGCATGCAGATGGATTGGTTCAATGAGCTGCAGCGCCGGACACTCACGCCGGAAAACGCGATGCGGTTGAGCTATGTCTTTGCCGACATTGACATATCGCGATCGCTTGAACGGCTGCATGTGCCAGCGCTCGTCCTGCATGCCAACGGCGACCGGGTCGCGCCTTTCTCGGAAGGTTTGGAGCTCGCCAGATCGATAACTGGTGCCCGCTTCGTCGAACTGGAAAGCGCCAATCACATCCTTCTTGCCGAGGAACCCGCGTTCCGCAACTTCATTCTCGAGGCGTCGGCATTTGCCAACGAGGCGCTTCAGGCGCAAACGGTCGTTGCGGTCGACCCGAGGACCCGGCGACAGGCAACGATCCTGTGCGCCGATTTCCAATACGCCGAACCGGTGATGGAGAACCTGCCTCCCGATGTCGCGCTGGAGCGGGTCGATCCCTTCCTCATGCAGGCCACCGCGCTCGTGCGCGACAACGGAGGAACGGTTCTGACGATTTCCGAGAACGAGCTCGTCGCGTCGTTTGGCGCGCCTGAGCCGCTCGAAGGACATGCTGCACTTGCCTGCCGGACCGCACTCGCCCTGCGCGCGCTCGCGCTGCGCTATGGCGATTGGATGACCGGCGTTCGTGCTGCCCTAGACACAGGCATCGTGATCGTCAGCCCGGCACGTGACCGGGCTTTGGAGGTGCGCGGTGGGCCGGTGTCCGTGGCCCATACGCTGAGCCAGGCATTGGGGCGCGATCTCGTGGTGGCAACCGCCAGGACCCGGGCATCGGCTGGCGGCTTCGTCGGTATGGAAGCGCTGGCAGCGCCATTTCTGTCGGAATACCCGAAGAACCAGCGGCTCTTTGAAGTGATCGAGATCAGGCGGGGCCGCTCGCGCTGGCAGTTGCGCGCCGAAACGCAGCTGTCGCCGTTCGTCGGCCGCGAGATGCAGCTGCAGATTCTGAACAAGGCCTGGCATGACGTATTCGACGGCCAAGGTCAGACGGTTTTCGTGGTCGGCGATCCCGGTCACGGCAAGTCGCGTGTCACGCATGAATTCGTTGGAGCCATCCCTCACGATGATGCTGAGAATCTGGAGGTCGGCGCGCTCGAAACGGACCTGCGCAGCGGTTTCGTCGTAATTCGGAAGCTGCTGCAAACCCTGTTCGGCGTAGGCGACACCGAAGCGCCGCCAATCGCAACCGAAAAGGTACTGGCCGCGCAAAGCGCGCAAGGCTTCGATGAGCGGCTCCTCGATCCGATCATGGCAGTCATGGAACTGCCCGTTCAGGATCCGAACTGGGCTATCATTTCTGGCCAGGAGCGATCCCGGCGCATGCAGGAAGCAGCGGTTGGGCTTCTGCTCTTCCTTGGCCGCGAGAAGCCCGTCGTTCTCCTGGTCGAGGACCTTCATTGGATAGACGCCGAAAGTGAGGGGGTCCTGGTGCGGCTGGCGCAGGCACTGCCCACTGTCCGCTGCCTGCTTATCCTGACCTGTCGACCCGAATACGATCGCGGTGCCTTCGCCGCTGCAGGACCTTCCGAAATCCGCCTGCCGGCGTTCAATACGGCCGAAGCAGCAGCATTTCTTGACTACCTGGTTGGCAGGGACCCTGAGCTGGCGCAGCTCCGCGGTGCAGTCGGGGATGCGTGCAAAGGCAATGCATTGTTCCTGGAAGAGACCGTCCGCGCTCTCGCCGAGACCGGCAAGCTGGAAGGGCAGCCGGGCCGCTACCGGCCTTCTGGCGAGGTCGACGAGATCGTCGTTTCGGCGAGTATCCAGACGATCGTCGACGCTCGCTTCGAACGTCTCGACAAGGATTCGAAGCGGGTAGCCGAGATCGCCTCGATCTTCGGCGGAGAGATTCCGGTGCCCTTGCTACGAAGGATGGCGACGCTGTCGAGCCTGCGCTTCGATGCCGCCCTCCAGAATTTGAAGAAGGCCGATCTCCTAGTGGAGCTTCAGGTTTTTCCCGAGGCTTTCGTCCGCTTCAAGCACGTCCTCATCCGAACTGCTGTGTCCGGACGTATCGTATCGTCGGCGCTCATTGAGCTCCACAGGACTGCGCTTGCCGAATTGAAGGCCCATTACGCGGACCGGCTTGAGGAGCACAGCGAACGCCTGGCCAGACACGCGCAACAGGCTCACCTCTGGGTCGAAGCCGTCGGCTATCTTCTGATCTCGGCTCGCAAGGCGATCAGGCGGTCGGCGCACGTCAGTGCACTTGAGCAACTGGACCTTGGGGTCAGGCTGCTAAGGAGCAACGATGTCGCCGACGCCGATGAGCAAGAGATCGAGTTCCAGCTCGCGAGGGGCGTGGCCCTCATGGCGGCTCGTGGCTGGGGTGCGACCGAAGTGCTCGCCGCGTTCGAGCGCGCCGAGGAACTTTGCAGTAAGATCGGCGACCAGGCGCGTCTGTTCACGGCGCTGCGCGGGAGAGCCCAATACTACATGCTTAGCGGCAAGCCGGCAGCGGCGCAGGAACTGGCCTGCCGATGGGCTGGCCTGGCTAAGGACGACAGCGATCCCGGTCTCGCGATCGAGACCGAGCACATGTTCTGGACAAACAATTTCTTCCTTGGGGAGACCGCGGCGGCCCAAAACCATGCGGAACGCGCCATCGGCCTCTACGACCCCGACCGCGATCATTATCTGACGTACAAGTACTCCGGTCATGACCCGGGCGTCTGCTGCCGCTGCTTCTCGGGATTGTCAGCCTGGCTGGCCGGCGAGCCGGATAAGGCAAGGCTACGGTGCGAAGACGCAACCGGGCTCGCCGGACGTTTCGAGCATCCGCTGAGCATGGCGCTTGCGTATTGGGGGACCAGCTACCTCCATATGTTCGCGGGGGAGCCTGAGGCCGCGCTTCGGGCGGCGGAAAGCGAGTTGCAGATAGCAGAGAAGTTCCAGTTGCCGCTCCTTGTCGGCCAAGCCGCGTTCCAAGTTGGATGGGGGCAATTCCGGCTTGGGGAACGGGGGGCCGGCCTGCGCGGCATGGAGGAAGCTATATCTGCCATTCGCCGGACCGGCGCTGAAATGGGGCTGCCCTATCTGATAGGCCTTTACGCCGAAGCGCTGGGCGACAGCGGCAGGCTGGACAGCGCTCGCAAGTCGGTTGAAGCTGCTCTGGAGCTCGGCCGCTACAACGGAACCTATTTCCAGCTCGCCGAAGTACTTAGGATCGAAGCCTGTATCCGCGAAAAGAGCGGTGGCGGACCTGACGAGATCGAGAAGATGCTCCACAAGGCTGCGAACGTCGCTACCTTGCAGCGTTCCGCGATTGGCCAACTGCGTATCGCTGTGGAACTCGCTCGCTGTCTTCGAAGCCTTGGAGATGTCGAGAAAGCGCGTGAATTTATCGCGCCTCACGGCGAGCTTGTCGGTAAGCTCGACGACAGCCAGGATGCGCGGGCGGCGCGTGAGTTCTTCTAGCCAACGTGGCTACGTGACGCGTGCCCAGCAACCGCGCCGCCGCCACTGCGGCTGAATAAGCATCCGGCTACGCTAGGTTTTCGAAATCCAGTATGCGTCCGTGAAGCCGACATATACCTCACCTCACGACTTTCCACCCAAACGACAGCGTCATCGTCGTGGCCGGCACAGAAATGAGCGAGCCCGGTGTTGAACTGCCAAGCGAACAGGCGTGGATCCAATGGGCTTAGACGCATGGCAAGCGCGGCGTGCTCGACGGCCTTGCCTGGCTCGCCCAAGCAAGCCCTCACCCAGCTGCTGACGCCCAAAGCAGCGGCCAAGTTCGGGTTGAGAGCGAGCGCGCGATCGATGCAAGCCGCACTGTCATCAAGGTCGCCGCCTACGTAGCCGAGGACGTATCCACCGTAGGAAAGCGCAATTGCATCGTCCCTTCCGAGTTCGACGGCTCTCCTGGCCAGTCGAGTAGCCTCGGCAATCTCTTCCGCGCGGTCGACCACCAGCCGCTGCTTTTTCGAGTGGCGTAGCACCGCGCCGCCCGCGCATGGGCTATCGCGAACTCCGGGTCACGGTCGATCGCCTTCATGAGAGGCGCAACGCATCGTCAATGGCCGATCTACTAGTGATCGTCCGGTCAAAGGCCGCCTCAAGAGGCGAGTCGCCTAGTTGTAGAGACGCTTGCAGTTCTCTCAGGCTGCACCTCAGAATGTCAGCGACGGGATCGGATCGTGGCCTCCCCTCCCGCCGGTAGCCGGGCGACGCCCATACCACGTACCGCGTCCTTGATACACCGGATTGATCCCCTACTTACCCTCCGTGGGCGCCTTGGTCGCGAGTTTTGCCTGGGGGCGGCGGCGGTTGCGTCGTTCTGACTGCATGCGCGGAAAGACGGTTCGACCGACGCACTTTATGGAGGTGGTCGTGCGTCAATTCCCTGGATTCAGCTGGGCATATCTCGCATTCGTTTGCTCGATCGCGGTAGCTTGCGCAGGAGCAGCTGCCGGCGGCGAGCGCGGCGGAGGCAAGAGCGGTGGCAACCATGGTGGCGGAGGCAATAGCGCTGGCAGCCATCACGGTGAAAGCCGCAAAGGCGGCGCGCACAAAGGACCTGGCGGCAAGCCCAGCGGCTCCAGCAGTAGGTCACCGGTGGATGACGATGGGACCAGCACCACTGCAACGGCGGCAGTGGCGGCAACTACGGCCGCCACTGCCGTCAGTGTCGCCCGGTCCGCAGGGACCGGACGGTCGCTCGACCTCCCGGCCAACCTCCAGCCTCCCAGCGCCAGCAACAGTCCATCGACGGTCAGTCCAATCAAGGCGCTGCCGGGCGTCCCGGATGAAGTCGTTCGCGCCTGCCGTGATGCAGTCGAGTTGGCCGCCGCCCCGTTTGGCGCGACCAGTGTGCGCGTCAGCAGCGCAGGTGCCATACGTCGGTTGAGCCCGGATACGATCTCAGCTCCCGTTGAGGTCAGCATCGACTATGGACGGCAAGGCAAGGTGGAGACGCGGCAGGCGCCGATCAGATGCGAATTGAACGCGACTGGCGGCGTGATCGGGCTGACATAGCGCATCGCGCAGACTCCTCGCCGACGAGAGCAGGATGAACTCGAACGGGTGATTCATCCGCGGCATCGTGAGAGGGTGCGAGACAAGGCCTCCCAAAGGCCCTGGCCTTCGATAGGAGGGACCGCACAGTCGTTTTGGAAATCACTCCAGCGTCGCTAGTCTTGGCCTGAGGGGATAGGGAAGTGTGAGAGAACGCACCCGGGCAATCCGCGACGGGTTGCGAACCTTGCTGCGTGCAGTCTTCTGGCTGACAGCCTTCAACCCGCCGGCAGCGGCTGCCACGCGGCCAGCGCGCGGCTTCAGCGGCGGCTCAATCTGGGCGCTGCGACGCTGAGCCCTGAGCCTGTCATTGTCCGCGCGCGCCGCGGCCAGGTCGCGGGCAAGAGAAACAGTGACTTCACGTTGCTCGTCCAGAGCCTCCTTCAGCCTGGCGACCCCTGCCAAAAGTGCTCGGGCGGCGTTGCGTTCGAGGCGAGCTTTATCGAGATCCTCACGGGTCGAGACTGCCGCAGCGCGTTCTCGTGCCAGAGCCTGCGCCGTGTCGGTTGCAGTCTGCTCCACTCGTTCTCTCGCTGTGACTGCTCTGGCTCGTTCCTGCTCAGCCGCGTCGCGCTCGAGGCGAGTTTTTTTCAGCTCCTCTCGCGTCGAGACTGCTGCGGCGCGTTCTCGTGCCAGAGCATGCGCCGTCTCGGTTGCAGTCTGCTCCACTCGTTCTCTCGCCGTTACTGCTCTGGCTCGTTCCTGCTCAGCCGCGTCGCGCTCGAGGCGAGCTTTTTTCAGCTCCTCACGAATCGACGCTGCTGCAGCGCGTTCTCGAGCCAGCGCGCCCTCCGTCTCGGCTGCGGTCTGCTCCACTCGTTCTCTCGCTGTGACTGCACCGGCCCGTTCCTGCTCAGCCGCGTCGGCGCGCTCCACGAGCGCGGCATTGGACAGGTTCACTTCGGCGAGGTCGCCACGAAGGTCCTCTGACTTCCGGCGTTCGTCGTCGAGCATTCCGGTCGCTTGCGCCAGCGAAGCCGTGGCCTTGGCGCGATCCTCGGCGGCCTTGGCCTCAAGCTGTTGAATTTTCGCCCGCGCTCGCGAGAGCTCGCGCGCCCGCCATTCGACTCGCTGACGCTCCAGATGAGCAGCGGGCATCTCCGTAAGGACATAGTTGGTGGCCTCGCGCAGCATTGTGCGGGTATCTCCCGCTATGCGCCGCAATGCGTCAATTGTACGGGCTGCCGCGAGCTCGTTGCGCAATTGCTCCTGGCGTACGCTATCGGCAGCTGCCATGCTTGTCCTCAGCGCATCGATCTCCTTTCGCGATTCGAGCAGCGCTCGCTGCAGAGCGGCGCTCCTGGCGCGCTCGCCTTCCGCCGCCGCCCGGCGATCCTGGCCGGCCAATTCCCTCGCTGCGGCTGCTCCGACTTGCGCCCGGGCAGTCGTGAGATCCGGACTGAGCAATCCGACACTCGTGCGCTCGTCTCCCTGGGCTGGCCTAGGCACATCCAATGCAGCACTCGCCGGACGCTCGAATGGTCGCGAAAGGTCCGGATTGACGTTGCCCTGGACCAGCGAAATGGCGGGGGCGCTTTCGACCCAGTTTTGTCTAGTCATCGCATAGCTAAGCGGCACGGCCAGACAGATTGCGGCGACGCCAAAGCGGGGCACAAGACCGATCGGCCTGCGAACGCGAGGAGGTGAGGCCGTCGTTGTGGTGGGGTCGGGATTCTCCGCGAGGGCGAGTTGTGTCGGCATACGGCCCAGAGCCCTCAGCACGGGATTACTTAGAGCGGCAAGATCAGCCGCCATCCGCCTATAAACGTACTCAGCGATTTCCCTGATCGATGTCGCAAGTCGGCCGAATTGCGCTATGTTCGTCGCGGAAGCGAAAGCGTTGGTCTGGGCCACAGACGAGCTCTCGCAAGATATCACGTCGAAATACTCAATTCGCACCCCGAACCGAAGGCAATTGGCATCCTGACGCCGAATTTCCGGGTCTGCCGGGTCTGAGGGCACGGCAACCTGAGAAGAAGAAGCCGGCTCGGTTGCAAGGTCGACCGGGCTTTCCCATTCCCAAGAAACCTCCTCCTCGGGGAAGTCAGATCCGCCTTCGCTCACATCTGATTTGAGGCGACGTTGCACCGCGATAAGGATACGCCGGAGCAAAAGATAGAGGCCCACCGAGGCAAATGTTGCTATCCCGCCCAGGATGGCGAGATCAGCGTCGTTTGCGTAAATTTCGGCAAGAGAATTTGACATTGCCGTGCCTGTGCGTCTTGGGTGTATTCTCAAGTTCGTGAAGCGGTGTTTGGCCCCTCGTCTTGGTGCTGGCTAAAGCCTTTGATCGCTTTCGAAGCTGTCACTTGCTTCGAGGGCCCTCCAGTGCTCGAATTGTTGTTGTATGGCGGAGCGGCGGTCGCGCGTTGATAGTCGTCCCGGCGCAGATGACTTTTCTTTGAAACGAAACTTGACATGCCGTGGCCGCCGATTGTCGGCCGCCAAGGGCGCACAGGCTCTGAAAAGCCGACTTGCACCTCTGCATCTCAACGTCCCGAGAGTTCTCCCACGGTAGCGTACCATCCCGCCATTTCCGGCTCTGGACGGTCGGCTAAGCTTTTAGCTAGGTCACAGATCTCCACGGTCAACCGTTACCTTATCAAGCATCCATCGGGAGCACTCGGCATGCAATATGGCCATTGGGGCGCCCGCGAACTGGCCAACTAAATCATGCTGATCGTGGTTAAGTCGCACCGAGCGACACGATCTGGTGCCGAAGCCGTCTGCCTCGCTTCACGCTGACACGGCGTTAATCGGGCAGGCCCGCCTTGCGAAGGCCTTCGATATATCTGCTGCGATCGTCCGGTCGATAAAACGGCGGCAGCACCTCGGCGAGATTCGAAAGCCGCAGCAGCGGATCGAACTCGCAGATCCGGGCCATCATTTGCTGCGCTTCCGATAGACGCCCCGCAAGGGCATGACCCGCCGCCACTACACGCATCGCGCTCACGTAGTTCGGCTGGTGCCGCAGCGACTTTCCCACCCAAGCGACAGCGTCATCGTAGTGGCCGGCACAAAAATGAGCGAGCCCGGTGTTGAACTGCCAAGCGAACAGGCGTGGATCCAATGGGCTTAGACGCATGGCAAGCGCGGCGTGCTCGACGGCCTTGCCTGGCTCGCCCAAGCAAGCCCTCACCCAGCTGCTGACGCCCAAAGCAGCGGCCAAGTTCGGGTTGAGAGCGAGCGCGCGATCGATGCAAGCCGCACTGTCATCAAGGTCGCCGCCTACGTAGCCGAGGACGTATCCACCGTAGGAAAGCGCAATTGCATCGTCCCTTCCGAGTTCGACGGCTCTCCTGGCCAGTCGAGTAGCCTCGGCAATCTCTTCCGCGCGGTCGACCATCCAGCCATTGCTCTTTCGGGTAGCGTAGCATCGCGCAGCCCGCGCGTAAGCTGCGGCAAACTCCGGGTCACGGGCGATCGCTGCCTTGAACAGTCGCAAGGCTTCGTCAATGGCCGATCTACTAGTGATCGTCCGGTCAAAGGCCGCCAGCCCGCGGAGGTAGTAGTCGTAAGCGTCAAGGCTTTCTGTCGGCTTGCGTTTGGCTCGCTCGATCTCAGCCTCCTCCACCTTCGGGGTGATTGCGCCGACTATGCTCGAGGCGATCTGGTCCTGCAGATCGAACACTTCGGCGAGCGTTCCGTCGAAACGATCGGCCCACAGATACGCCCCCGTCGAGGTGTCGATGAGCTGCCCGGCGATGCGCAGGCGGTCACCCGCCCGCCGCACGCTTCCCTCGACCACATAGCGCACGCCCAGTTCACCCCCGACCTGCTTTATGTCTATCGACCGTCCCTTGTAGGTAAAACTCGAATTCCGTGCGACTACGAACAGGTGACGAAAGTGAGCCAGGGCGGTGACGATGTCTTCCACCATACCGTCGGCAAAATATTCCTGCTCCATATCACCGCTCAGATTCTGAAACGGCAGCACCGCAATTGACGGCTGGTCGTCGTGTCTCGTTGGGACCAGCATCTGCGCCGGCGCCGCGACGCCAGAGTTTGGCCCGGGCCGCCGATCCCCAGTTCGTTCGCGGGACTGCAGAGAAGCCGCCAGCGAGCTTGTCTGCGCCTCCGGCTCCGCATCCAGCTGCTTTTTCAGGGCATTGCGACAGAGCTCGAACTGGCGCAAGGCGGCGTTTTCGTGACCGCGATGAGCGTGGATCCGGATCAGCGCCCGATGGGCGGCCTCCGCGGTAGGATCTGAGGCAAGCAATCTCTCTGCCAGCCCTTCGCAGGCCGTCTCTTCCGCTGAGCCGGGTATCGGCAGCGCGAGGCTCAGCCGATCGACCAACTGCAGCGCCTTGCGCTGATACCTGTCCAGATAGGGTCCAAACCACTCATCCAGTTCCTCAGGAATGGGCTCCCCCGCAAGCACCCCACCGCGGTAGAGGTCGGCGGCGAGGGCGAGATCGGCCGCCCCGCCCTGCTCCAGTTTCCGGTCGAAGATCGAAATGTCCGCGTCATCCGGACCGGCAATCAGCGCGATGGCTTCGTGATCCCCGTCGATGTAGACTGTGGCATCCTTGCTGGTCGGGAACGAGCGCCGGATGTCGACCAGCGCTTGCCGCAAACTGTTGCGCGCCTGGCCATTGCTTCGTCCCGGCCAAAAGGCTTCGGAAAGCAACTCACGACGATGGCCGCGGCGGCCCGCCAGCACCAAGGCAGCAAAAAGCAGCGAAGTCTTGCGCGTCGCGAAGCGGACGGGCCGGCGCTCCGGGGAGGTAACCTCGAGGCCGCCCAGCAACCTGATGCGCACAGATCCGTCTCCAGACTTTGACCGCCGCGGCAGAATAGCATTCCCGTAGATGGATTTAACACCGATTTAACGGCAGCTCGTCGGGCTTTTCCGTTTTTTTCACGCACAGCCGAACAGCCCGAAAACAGCCACATGGCACGCTCTCATCCGCAAATCTCGAAATGGGAGACTAAAATGGCTGACACGAAAACTCGCGCCGCCCGCACCTCGAAAAGACATTTGTTTGGACCTAGCCTGAAAAGCGCAGCAATGATGATTGCCGCCTTCAGGGGGTGGCGGCGCATCGTCGCAAGACGCAGGGCACTGGCCGACTTGACGGCCGATCAGCTGAACGACATCGGTCATCCGGAGGCCGATCGAGCCGTGCTCAACATCGAGGCAGGTCTGATCACGAACTTGATGTCGATGCGGTAAGATCGGGGTACGACTGACAGCATCGTGGAACTCGGCACCCATAACGAGCTGCTTTTGAAAAATGGGCTGTATGCGCAGCTTTGGGCGCGCCAGTCCGGGAGATTTTCTCGGCAGCTTACGAGACTAAGGCGGGATGAGATTCTAACAAACGCAGCCGCAAGAACTGCTCTCCAATCGCAACCGTCATGAGGCTTTCAGGCAACTGCGGGTGGGAGCAATATGGCAGCCAGGCCAATTCAACCTCCGGATAGCTGCGATGTTGGAAATCCCGGAAGATCGATGCGAGCGCCACCGCCTGTTCAAGGCCATCGACGACGCGTTCAAGGCGGGCGACTTCGAGGGCCTCGGTGTGGCTCTCGGCGGCTCACCTTGCTGGTTCGACGAGCAGATGCCCTTTGAATTCGGCCTTGGGCATCCACTGGAGTATGCGATCTATTGGAGCCCCGCCGCTTTCATCTCGATCCTACTGGATGCGGGCTCGGAGCCGAACTATCACCACCACGGCGGTTTTCCAGCAATCATTGCGGCACTCTCCACCGACCGGGCTGACAGACTGGAAATCGTCCGAATCCTGATCGATGGTGGCGCAGACCTCAACATGCGGGGCGTAAACGACTGGACGCCGCTTCACTATGCGGTCGCCATCCGTAGCGTCGATGCCATCCGCCTACTGTTGGCGGCGGGCGCCGGCCCATCCCTCGAAACCCGCATCGACGACTATACGACGGCCCTCGAGGACGCCGACAATGCCGGCTTTGAAGCCGGCGCTTCGTTGCTGCGCGATGCGATGACCAGGCGCGGCTCCAATGGACGGTGAGTTGGGGGACGATGCCGGTGAAACCATAGCCGAGGATTTGAGCAAGGCTGGCCTCAGGCCTTCGTCAGTCCCGCTTTGAAACGTTTGCCGTTGGCGACGTAGTGCGCGGCCGAATCGCGCAACCTTGCGACCGCGGCATCGTCCAGCACTCGCATCAAACGCGCGGGCGAGCCGATGATCAGCGAATTGTCGGGGAATTCCTTGCCTTCGGTGACCAGCGCGCCGGCACCGACCAGCGAGTTCTTGCCTATTTTTGCGCCGTTCAGCACGATTGCGCCCATGCCGATCAGGCTGTTATCGCCGATCGTGCAGCCATGCAGCAAGGCGCGGTGGCCGATCGTGCAGCTTTGCCCGATGGTCAGGGGAAAACCGACGTCGGTATGCATGACCGTGTGCTCCTGCACATTGGTATCAGCGCCGATAACGATCGGCTCGTTGTCGCCGCGGATGACGACGCCGAACCAGAAGCCTGCATTGCGGCCGACCCTGACATCGCCGATCAATGTCGCGTCGGGCGCGATCCAGTTGCTGTCCGCGTCCTCGAAACCGGGTGCCTTTCCGTCGATCGCATAGAGCGGCATTTTTCGCCTCCGAATCGTCTCACGCTGAAGAATCAGCCGAACCTAGGAGAATGTCCGCTCGGGATGCAATGTCGATCAGCACGACGCCCAACGCCAAGGCCCAGACCGTAGCGGTGCAACCGCAAGAGATCAGCGCCGGGGCGGAAATGCGGCCTTCCCGCCAGGCGTGGAGGGCTTCGTTGGCGAACATCAGGGGCCCGGCGCAGGCCGTCGCGAAGAGTGAGCGCAGCACATGCGCCGGCGACACATAGGGCTCGACGAAGGCAAGCCGGCGGCCTGATATCAGCTCCATAGCCGATCCGGCCAGGCCGCACGCCGTCAGCCCAACCATAAAAGCAAAGAGTGTGTGTTCGACCGGACCCATCTTTACCTTCCATTTACCATGAAATCGCACAGTCGTGTTCGACAGGCGCCGCTGCAAGAGCCGTGCCGCGCCACATGTGCCGTCTAAGGACACCCAAGAGGGTCGTCCCAGGGGACGCCCAGGTGCATCATGGGGACAGGCGGCCGAAATTGGGGATCGCGATGAAGCAGGCAGCCACCGCCAACGGCCCGCAACTCACCGTCGTCGATTCCAGGCTGATGAAGCGGGTGTTCTGCGTGTTCGCGGCGCTGGCAGTGCTTTCGGTGACGATCAGCCTTGGCGGCAAATGGTTGGGCCGCTCGATCGCGATGGCCGGATACACCGACGACACGACAATCCACGAGGTGGTGATCGGCAACAACGTCATCGCCGTGCCGGCCAATGTCATCCGCTTCGACCAGGCGCGGCGCGACGGCATCGCCTCGCGCCTCGACCTCTATCTGCGTTATCCCGAAATGGACGGCTACAGCGAGGCCGCCCGCGACGATTTCAACCACACTGGACAGAGCAAAAGCATCGTCTTTCTGTCGTTCGAGCGACAGGTCATGTCGCGTGACATGAGCGGCCGCTTCGCGCCGATCTACAGCGCGCTGATCGTCGAGCCCGGCACGCCCGGCCCGGGCGGCACGACGCTTTACGGCTTCACCGAAAAATCAGGCTATTTCAACGAGGTGCTGGCGGTCGGCAATCGCCGGGGCAAGGACCCGTTCGTGGCCCGCTGCCTGAGCGGCCCGAGTGCCGCGCAATCGCTGGCGCCCTGCGAACGCGACATTCTGGTCGGCAACAATCTCAGCCTCACCTACCGCTTTCCCATGGAGTTTCTGAGCGACTGGCAGGCGCTCGACGCAGCGATCGCCGCCAAGGCTGCGCGAATGCTGAAGGCCGGGCATTAGGATGATGATGAAGCAACCCGCGCGAGGATCCGCTCAGTGACTTTTGAACGCCGCAGCAGCGCAGAAATTTGCGCGACGCCGGCGGGACAGCGCCCCGGACAGCGCCCCCCCTCTGCCCTCCCGGGCATCTCCCCCCACAAGGGGGGAGATTGGCTATTCGTTCTTCTTTCGCCAATCGCCAACGTTGAAGAAGAGGGTGCGGCCGGCACCGATCGCCTCTCGGCTCAGGCCAGGTCGATGTCGAGGATCGCCATCGAGAAATTATAGTCGCCGTCGTCCTCGTCCTTGAAGACGATGCCGAGGAATTCGTCGCCGACATAGACCTCGGCCGAATCGTCCTTGCGCGGCCGCGCCTTCACTTCAAGCTTGGGGTTCTGGAAGACGCGCTTGAAATAGGCGTCCAGCTTTCTGATTTCGTCCGGCTTCAAAACTCTTCTCCGATCGTCGGTCTTGCTCGTTTGAGCGCGCTTCTGGCACGTCGACAATGGCGATGTAAAGGCAAGCCGGCGAGAGAACCAGGGCAATCGCTTGAGGTTTGCGCTGCCCCTCATCGCCCTGCCGGGCACTTCTCCCCGTATAGTGACGGGGAGAAAGACGCGTTGCAAAAGATTTCGCCATTCTGCAGCGCTGCGGAAAGCGTGCCGACGTCGCTATACGCCGACATCGAGGTCCGACGCGACAAGCCCCTGCCCGAGCGTTCAGATATCGAAGCTGACGACGTGGTCCATCGATTGCGACGGCAAAAGCTGGTCCATCTGCCGCGAGGGCCGGTCGCAGCCGGTCTCGCCGACGACGCGGGCCGGCACGCCGGCAACCGTCTTGTTGTGCGGCACCGGCGACAGCACCACCGAGCCTGCCGCGATCTTGGAGCAATGGCCGACTTCGATGTTGCCGAGGATCTTGGCACCGGCGCCGATCAGCACGCCGTAGCGGATTTTTGGATGGCGGTCGCCGCCGGCTTTGCCGGTGCCGCCCAGCGTCACGCCGTGCAGGATCGACACGTCGTCCTCGATCACCGCCGTCTGGCCGACGACGAGGCCGGTGGCGTGGTCGAGGAAGATGCCCTTGCCGATGCGGGCGGCCGGGTTGATGTCGGTCTGGAACACCGAGGACGACCGGCTCTGCAGGTAGAGCGCGAAATCCTGGCGGCCCTGGTTCCACAGCCAGTGCGCCAGCCGGTGCGTCTGGATGGCGTGAAAACCCTTGAAATAGAGCACCGGCATGATGAAGCGATCGCAGGCCGGATCGCGGTCGTAATAGGCCTGAATGTCGACACGCACCGTTGACGCCCAATCCTTGTCGTCGGCTGCCATCGCCTTGAATGTCTGGCGGATGAGATCGGAACCGATATCCTGATGGGCGAGCCGTTCGGCCAGCCGATGGATGACCGCTTCCTCCAGGCTTTCCTGGTTGAGGATGGTCGAATAGAGGAACGCCGCCAGCAGCGGATCGCGGTTGACCGCCTCCATCGCTTCGTCGCGGATCGAGCGCCAGATCGGGTCGATCGGCTTCACCATGGTCGGGCGGGCAATCGTAACGCTGTTCATCAATGGTCTCCGGCCATCCAATGTCTCCGGCTTGGCGACTTGCCTATTCTCCGGCCGCACAATGCGAATCGCGATCAAAGTGATTCAGGCGATGCGCATCAAGCGTCCGTTTTGAGCATGTCGTTGTCCCAAAACCGCTGCGCACTTTTGCGCGACATGCTCTATAAGCCAGATCATAGCACGGTTGAACTCAATTTTCCTTAGTGCTTTGTCAAATGGATTTGGTTCACGGAAATTCAAGCGGCCATGGAATACCAAGCCTTGATCGACGAGCCGCTGAAGAATGAGCTTTCCGCGCTCTATGAGGCCGAGGGTCGCCATTATCACAACCTTGGCCACATCGAGGCGATGCTGGCGCTGGCCAATGATTACAAGGCGTCGCTGCATGATGCTGAAGCAGTCGAGGCGGCGATCTGGTTTCACGACGCCATCTATGACAGCCGGGCCAAGGACAACGAGGCGAGGAGTGCCGCCCTTGCCGAGAAAAAGCTCGCAGGCCGCACCGATGCACAACGCCTTGGCCGCATCACGGGGATGATATCGGCCACCGCCACGCATGAATTGCCGCAGTTTGACGACGAGAATGCCGCACGCGATGCAGCGCTGTTCCTCGACATGGACCTGGCGATCCTGGGGGCGCCGCCTGATGCGTTCGACGCCTATGAACAGGCGGTGCGCCGCGAATATGGCTGGGTGGAGGAGCCGATGTGGCGTGCCGGCCGCAGTGCTGTTCTGAAGAGTTTCCTCGCCCGCGCGCACATCTTCCACACCGAGGAGTTCCGGCAGCGGTTCGAAGCTCTGGCTCGGCAAAACATGGAGCGTTCGCTCGAAGCGCTTGAGGCGTGAGCGCTGCTGCGGGTGCAGCACCTTTGATGCCGGCGCGAAGGATCGCTACGGATCGGCTTTTATCCTGAGCCGCTGCATTCTTCAGGCCTTAAGTCACCCCAACTCAACCACCGATATGCTCACAGCGGATTTTCGGCATAAAACTCCAGCACCCGCTGCTTGAAGGTCTTGTCGCCGACGGCCAGCATGTGGTCGCGGCCCTCGATGTGGAAAGCCCTGGCGCTCGGCATCAAGGCGGCCAGTTCGTCGGGCGAACCGCCGATATCGTCCTTGGTGCCGACGGCAATCAACGTCGGCTGGGCAATGCGCGCAATGTCTGCCTCGGCCAGCAATTCCCGTGAAGTGGCAATGCAGGCGGCCAGCGCCCGACGGTCGCTGCGGGTCTGGTCGGCGAAGGCGCGAAACGAGCGGCCGCGCGGATGACTGGTGGCATCGGGATCGTCGGCCAGAAGGGCGGCGGCAATCGGATCCCAGTCGCCGACGCCGTCGACCATGCCGACGCCGAGACCGCCGAAGACCAGTGTCGCCACCTTGTCCGGATCGGAAAGCGCCAGGAAAGCCGATATCCGCGCGCCCATCGAGTAGCCCATGACATGGGCGCGTTCGATGCCGAGATGGTTCAGCAACGCTGCCCCGTCGGACGCCATTCTTGCCGGCGTATAATCGGCCTCCCGATAGCTCTTCGACGAGGCGCCGTGGCCGCGATTGTCGAAGGCGATGGCGCGGTAGCCGGCATCGTTCAGCGCCTTGAACCAGCCGGGCGAGACCCAGTTGACGTAATGGGTCGAGGCAAAGCCATGGATCATGAGCACCGGATCGCCCTGCCCCGATGCCGGCTGGCGGTCGAGGAAGGCAAGATCAAAACCGTCATGGGAAAAAAACTGCATCTGCGATCGATCCTGCGCGTTCAGTTGTGCGCAGTGCCGATTGCCGGGTGACGCAACAGGTCGCCGTCCTCGATGCCGCTCCTGGCGGCCGTGCCCGCCTTGAGCTCGAGCACGAAGCGAACCGGCTCGCCGGGTGAGACCATCGCCTCGGACTGCGGCTCGCCTTGCTTGATCGCCCGGATCCTGCCGTCCTGACCGACAAAGATCAGGTCGAGCGGCATCGGCGTGTTCTTCATCCAGAAGCTGACATCCCGAGGCTCCTCGAACACGAACAGCATGCCATGATCGTCGGCCATCTCATCGCGAAACATCAGGCCGGCCTCGCGCTCGGCCGAGGTGTCGGCGATCTCGACGGAGAACGAGCGTTCGCCGCCTTTCGTCACCGCGACCAGCGGCTGCGGGTCGACGGCAAGGATCATCGCCCGGCTGTCTGCCGAAGCCGATCGCTGGAAGAAAGCGCCTGTGGCGATGACAAAGGCGATCGCGGCGCAGAGTACGCCCGTTGTCAGCCAGTTCCTGTGAGTCATTCAAAATCCTTGGCCGGAAATCATCCTAGTGCGAGACCGGCAAGGTACCCATATCCGGGTGAATTTCGGCAGCCATAAGGCCTTTGTCGCCGCGCCCGAAGCGGACCAGCACGACCTGCCCCGGCCTGAGCTCGGTAATGCCGTAACGGCGCAGCGTCTCCATGTGGACGAAAATGTCCTCGGTGCCCTCGCCCCGGGTCAGGAACCCGAACCCCTTGGTACGGTTGAACCATTTCACCAGCGCTCGTTCGAGGCCGCTTTCCGGCGTCACCGAGACATGGGTGCGCTGCTCCTGCATCTCCGCCGGATGGGTCGCCGTGGTGAGATCCATGGAGAGCACGCGGAACGCCTGCAATCCGCGCTCACCCTGCTTGACCAGGCAGACGACGCGTGCACCTTCCAAGGCGGTCTGGAAACCGTCTTTTCGAAGACATGTCACATGGAGGAGAATATCGCCGGAAGAGCCGTCATCGGGAAGAATGAAACCGTAACCCTTGGCCACGTCGAACCATTTGATAGCGCCCGCAACCTCGACAAGATCTGCCGTGTCGCCGCTCGCGTCTCTTTGCAAGGCGTCGTGACCGCTTCCGTCCCGCCCCATGAAAGAGGCTTTTTCCCCCATAACAACGCCCCCCTTTTCCAAGAATACCGCAACTGATTCTTGACGTTAGATTAACACTTCCGTTTCCGGTGTGTGCAAGACCTGAGCGGCGTTTTTTCACGGTTCATTGCAGGAATACCGGATTTGTTGTTTGCCGGCGGGGGCGGTTATCGGGAATTGCCCTTTGACCGGGTGGCCCCTATGTTCCGCCGCAACGCAACATTTCGAGGAAAATCACATGCGCTACCTCCACACCATGGTCCGTGTCGCCGACATCGATGCCTCGCTCGATTTCTACTGCAACAAGCTTGGCCTCAAGGAAGTGCGCCGCCACGAAAACGAACAGGGGCGCTACACGCTGATCTTCCTCGCAGCGGACGAAGACGAGCAAAGCGGCATCACCGACAAGGCGCCGCTGATCGAGCTCACCTACAATTGGGATCCCGAGGACTACAAGGGCGGCCGCAATTTCGGCCACCTCGCCTACGAGGTCGACGACATCTATGCCACCTGCCAGCAGCTGATGGATAATGGCGTCACCATCAACCGGCCGCCGCGCGACGGCAACATGGCCTTCGTCAAATCGCCGGACGGCATCTCGATCGAGCTTCTGCAGAAGGGCCCGGCCAAGGCCAAGGCCGAGCCCTGGGCGTCGATGCCCAATACCGGAAGCTGGTAACCGGCCACATTGGGGAAGAATCCATTCATGCCGACCAGCCATGCCGATATCGCCACTGAACATGCGAGCCGCTATCTGCAGCAGCTCTGCAAGCACTGGGCGCACAAGTTTCCGGTCGAGTTCGATGCGAACCACGGCACCATCGATCTCTCACTGGGCCGCACGGTTCTCGATGCCGACCCGGCAGCGCTGCGTATCGCGGTAACCGTCGACGAAGCCGGCTCGCTGGAGCGCCTGGAGACGGTCGTCGCCGACCACATCAAACGCTTCGCTTTCCGCGAAGAGCTGACCTTCGATTGGAAAAAGGCTTCGGCAACGTAGGCGTGACTACGCTCCGCCATTCCGGCCGGCCATCTCGAGCAGCATCAGCACCGTGCGCCAGTTGCGCGCGGTGCCGGGTACTTTCAGCGTGCGCGGGATGAGGTTGGCAAATACCGATTTGCCGAGGCCTTCCGGTGCATGCAGGTAAAGCACGTCGTCCCTGATCTCGAACCGTTCGGAACCTGTACATTTTTGGGCCAGCCGCGCGACCTCGTCGGCGGTCGGCGGGCGCTCCAGCACATAGGCGTGAAGCTTTGTCGGCTCGCCGGCGACTTCCGGATAGGGATTTTCCGCCACCAGCCGCTCGAACCAGCCGAGATCGCGCACCATGATGCGCGAAAAGAATCCCCATTTCTTCTCGAATTCCGTTTCCAGCTGTTTGGTCAGCGTGGCCGCGTCGCCCTTTGCCGAACGGAACACGACGTTGCCGCTCTGCACATAGGTGGCGACGTCGCCAAAGCCGAGTTGCTCGAAGAACGACCGCAAGTCCGCCATCTTGACGATGCGGTTGCCGCCGACATTGATGCCGGAAAACAGCGCAACGAAGATTTTCGGCTGGGCACTCATATTCGGACGCTCATATGATGAACCCGGCCAGCGTCTCGTTGTCGGTGATGTCCTGATACTGGACGCCCTCGGCCTCGAAATTGGCGTTGAGCAGCTCGAAATTGCGGCGGTCCTTGGTTTCGATGCCGATCAGCACCGAACCGAAATTGCGCGCCGATTTCTTCAGATATTCGAAGCGGGCGATGTCGTCGTCGGGACCGAGCAATTCGAGGAAGTCGCGCAGCGCGCCCGGCCGCTGCGGAAAGCGGATGATGAAATACTTCTTCAACCCCTCGAAACGCAGCGCCCTTTCCTTCACGTCCGGCAGCCGCTCGAAGTCGAAATTGCCGCCCGAAACCACCGCGACGATGGTCTTGCCCCTGATTTCCTTCTTGGAAAAATCCTTCAGCGCGTCGATCGCCAGTGCGCCGGCTGGCTCCAGCACCACACCTTCGACATTCAGCATCTCGATCATTGTCGCGCAAAGCCGATTTTCCGGGATCAGCCGCACGGCCTCGGTGGCAAACGCCCTGAGATGCCGCAACGGCTCGCGGCCGATCTCGGCCACCGCGGCGCCATCGACAAAATTGTCGACCCTGGCAAGCTTGATGCGCTTGCCGCTGGCAAGGCTCTCGCGCAGGCTTGGCGCGCCGGCCGGCTCGCAGAAGACGAAGCGCGTGTCGCGGCGCTGGTCGGCGAAATAATGCGTCACACCGGCGGCCAGACCGCCGCCGCCGACCGGCAGCATGATGATGTCGGGCATGCGCGCGCCGGGCATCTGGGCCGATATCTCGTAGGCGACGGTCGCCTGCCCCTCGATTATGTCCTTGTGGTCGAACGGCGGCACCATGTGCGCGGCGGCACTCTCGGTGAACTCGAAGGCGGCGCGGTAGCAGTCGTCGAAAAAGTCGCCGACCAGCCTGATCTCGACAAATTCGCCGCCGAACAGCCGCGTCTTGTCGATCTTCTGCTGCGGCGTCGTCACCGGCATGAACACCACGCCTCGTCTGCCGAAATGGCGGCAGACGAAGGCAAAGCCCTGCCCATGGTTGCCGGCGGAAGCGCAGACGAACAGCTCGGCATCGTTGCCGGCGTCGAGCGCCTTGCGGAAGAAATTGAAGGCGCCCCTGATCTTGTAGGAGCGCACCGGCGACAGGTCCTCGCGTTTCAGCAGCACGCGCGCGCCGGTTTTCTTCGACAGATAGTCGTTTTCCTGCAGCGGCGTTTCCGGGAAAATCTGGCGGATCGCAGCAGCGGCGACAGCGACGCGGGAAGAGAAACTGGTCATCGGAAAAATTACCCCGGATCGTCTGTGGTGTTCGCGAAGCTAGCACACGCCGTACGTGTTTGATCAGGGCAATCGTTGGCTTTCGCGCAACAGTGCGATGACTGTCGCAAGCCGCTGAGCGCATTTCGGCAAGAAACGACTTACTTCTGCCGCACTTCGGCTGTCCGGGAGGGTTCGCGGAGGTTGGATTAGCCTTTCGGCCGGAAGTGGAATTCTAGAGTTGAAGAAGATTTGCATCCTTGTCCTTGCCTTGCTCGTTGCCGGCTGTGGCGGCCGGCAGACCGAGGAACTGCTCGGCAGCGCCATGGTGTCGGCGCCGGTGACCGAAATCGCCGGCAACCACAGCATCTTCATCGCCACGACGCGCAAGCGCTCCGACGATCCCAGCAAGGTTTTCGACCGGGAGCGCTCGGCCACGCTGAACTATGCCCGCGTCAACGTCACCGTGCCAGGGACCCACGAAACCGGTCAGATCGAGCGGCGCTCGCGCGGCAAGTCGAACGACCCGGCCAAATATTTCATGGCCTCCGAAGTCGTCGGCTACGACACCGCGCCGAAATTCTCCAGCGCGCTCAGTGCCGACATCGCCGCGCGCGGCGGTCGCGTCATGATCTTCGTCCATGGCTACAACACCGGCTTCGACGCCGCCGTCTACCGCGTCACCCAGATCGCCCATGATTCCGGCTACCCGGGCACGCCGGTGCTGTTTTCCTGGGCGTCGGGCGCCAAGACCAGGGACTATGTCTACGACAGGGAAAGCGCCAGTGCCGCCCGCGACCAGTTGGAGGTGACGCTGAGAATGCTCGCGCAGACCGGCGCGCGACGCATCGACATCGTCGCCCACTCGCTGGGGACCTGGGTCACCATGGAAGCGCTGCGCCAGCTCGCCATCAACGGCGACCGCGATCTCGGCGGCAAGCTCGGCGACGTCGTGCTGGCCTCGCCCGACATCGATGTCGACGTGTTCAAGAGCCAGATGCGCCGCTACGGCAAGCCGAACAAACCCTTCATTCTGCTTTTGTCCGACGACGACCGGGCGCTGCGGCTCTCTGGCCTGATCGCCGGCTCGCGGCCGCGCGTCGGCGACTACAAGGACGCCGCCGACCTCGCCGACTATGGCGTGAGCGTCGTCGATCTTTCCAGCGTCAAGGGATCGGATCGCTTCAACCACACCAAATTTGCCGACAACCCCGAGTTGGTGAAGATGATCGGCCAGCGGCTGCGCGAGGATGACGGATTTGCCAGCGACCGCGAAGTGACCGACCGCATCAGCCTGCTCGGGCAGTGAGGGCGTTCGACGCCCTGTTACTTTCGTCCCGCATGGTCACGGTTGCGGCAGCGCCGTTTCACTTTCAACTGGACCGGGCCGGCCCCTGGCTTTGTCGAAACAGCGAGCGACGTCACCAACTTGACGTCCCTAGCTTGACGTCACCAGCTTGACGTCCTTCCTGCGGGAGCCTGCGTGACCGTGCGTTCGAAGACTTTTCTCGTCGTAGCGTTTGCGCTCGCCGTGACCGGCTGCGCCGGCCGCAAGACACACGACCTTCTCAACACGACGACCGTGACGGTGCCTGCCTCCGACATCGCCGCCACGCATGAGATCTTCGTCGCCACCACCCGAAAAAAGGCGACGAAGGACCCGCGGCAGGTGTTCGACGGTGACCGTTCACCGACCACCAGTTTTGCCAGTGTCGAGGTCACCGTCCCGAAAATCCATCAGGTCGGCGCCATCGAGCGGGTCAGGGGCTCCGCCAACAGCAATCCGGCCAAGGATTTCACGGCAACCGAGGTCGAATTCTACGAAGGCGCCCCGCAATTCGCCAAGGCGGTCGGCGCCGATATCGCCATGCGCGGCGACCGCGCGCTGGTTTTCGTGCACGGCTTCAACAACGGTTTCGACGACGGCATCTATCGGCTGACACAGATCGCGCACGACACCAAATACTCCGGCACGCCGGTGCTGTTCTCATGGGCATCGAGCGGCAAGACCACGGGCTATATCTACGACAAGGAAAGCGCCAACGCGGCGCGCGACGATCTCGAAGAGACGTTGCGGATGCTGGCCAAGACCAAGGCCAAGAGCATCGACATCATCGCCCATTCGATGGGCACCTGGGTGACGATGGAGGCGCTGCGCCAGCTTGCCATCACCGGCGACCGTGATCTCAGCGACAAGCTCGGCTATGTCATCCTGGCCTCGCCCGACATCGATGTCGATGTGTTCAAGAAGCAGATGATCCGTTACGGCAAGCCCGACAAGCCCTTCGCCATCCTGCTTTCGGGCGACGACCGCGCCCTCAGGCTGTCCTCGCTGATCTCCGGCGACAAGCCGCGCGTCGGCGACTATGGCGACGCGGCCGACCTCGCCAGCTATGGCGTGTCGGTGGTCGACCTGAGCAAGACCAAAGGCGGCGACCGCCTGAACCACGCCAAATTCGCCGACAACCCGTTCCTGGTGCAACTGCTCGGCGACCGGCTGCGCGCCCCGGCCGGCCTGGCATCAGACGAGGTCGATCCGGCGCGGCCGATCGACAATCTCGGTCAGGGCATCGGCAAGGCCGTCGGCTCCGTCGCCGAGATCGTCATCACCACGCCGTTCAAGGTGCTGACCATCGCCACCGGCGGATGAGCAATTTGGGCTCGCCCTTGGTCGTTGTCAGACGAACAGGTCGACTTTCTGGAACGTCGTCACGTCGATCAGGCCGACATCGGAAATCCTCAGTTCCGGGATGACGACTAGCGCCAGCAGCGAGTGCTGCATGTAGGCGTTGTTCAGCGAGCAGCCCATCTGGCGCATCGCCTCGGTCAGCTTGTCTGCCTTGGCCGCGACGATTTCGGCGCGCTCATCCGACATCAGGCCGGCGATCGGCATTTCGACCAGCGCCAGTTCCTTGCCCCTGGAGAACAGCACGACGCCGCCGCCGACCTCGCCCAGCCGGTTCACCGCCAATGCCATGTCCTGCTTGCTGGTGCCGACGACGATGATGTGGTGCGCATCATGCGCCACGCTGGAGGCCATGGCGCAGTCGCTCATATAGCCGAAGCCGGAGACGAAGGCGTTGGTGACGCCGCCCGTGCCGCGGTGGCGCTCGACCAGCGCGATCTGGCAGACGTCGTTGCGGCGGTCCATGGCGACCAGCCCGTCCTCCACCGGAAGATCGGCCTCGAGCGCCCGCGTCGGCGCTTGGTTCTCGATCACGCCGATCACCCGCACCCGAACCTCGTTGGCGCCGGCAGGCGCCACGATGTCGAAATCCCCTGCTTTGAGCTTCTTGCCGAGCTTGACGGTGTTCTTTGCCGTCTTCGGATAGTCATAGGCCGCAATGTCGATGTCGAGCTTGCCGCCCTTGGCCAGCCTGACGCCGCGGCCATAGACTTCATCGATGGTCATCGCGGCCAGATCGGAGACGATCAGCAGATCGGCGAGCCGCCCCGGCGCGATCGACCCCAGCTCGCGCTCCAGCCTGAAATGCTGGGCGGTGTTGAGCGTCGCCATCTGGATAGCGGTCACCGGCTTCAACCCCTGGCTGATGGCGTGGCGGACCACCCGGTCCATATGGCCTTCATGGACGAGCGTCCCGGAATGGCTGTCGTCGGTGCACAGGATGAAGTTGCGCGGATCGAGCCCGCTCTCCGTCACCGCCTTGATCTGCGAGGCAACGTCGTACCAGGCCGAGCCCAGCCTCAGCATTGCCTTCATGCCCTGGCGGACGCGGGCGATAGCGTCCTCGGCGCGCGTGCCTTCGTGGTCGTCCTCGGGGCCGCCGGCGACGTAGCCGTGGAACGGCAGGCCGAGATCGCGCGAGGCGTAATGGCCGCCGACGGTCTTGCCCGCCCTCACCGTCGCGGCGATCTCGCCGGCCATAACCTGATCGTTGGCAGCGACACCGGGAAAGTTCATCACCTCGCCAAGTCCGACGATGTTTTCCCAGCCCATCGCCTCGGTCACATCGGCGACCGTGAGCTCGGCGCCGGCATGCTCCAGCCCAGGTGCGGAAGGTACGCAGGACGGCATCTGCACAAGTACGTTGATCGGCATGGCGACGGCCTCGTCATGCATCAGCCGCACACCCGGCAGGCCGAGCACATTGGCGATCTCGTGCGGGTCGATGAACATCGAGGTGGTGCCATGCGGGATGACGGCGCGGCAAAACTCCGTCACCGTCACCATGCCGCTCTCGACATGCATGTGAGCGTCGCAAAGGCCCGGCACCAGATAGCGGCCGCCGGCGTCGACCACCTTGGTGCCCTGGCCGATGGCGTGGCCGGCATTCGGCCCGCAATAGGCAAAACGGCCGCCGGCAATGGCAATGTCGGTGCCGGCGATGATCTCGCCGGAATGAACGTTGACCCAGCGCCCGTTGCGGATGACGAGATCGGCGGGCCTCCTGCCCATCGCGACGTCGACCAGATGCGTCGCCGCCTCGGCCCAGGGTTTTGGTTTCGTCGCACGCGCGGTCTTCGCCATGAGGAGGACTCCTGTTTTCCCGACTGTGCCAAGCCGCGCGGATTTTGACCAGCGGGGAACTTGTGGGTCGTGTACGGCTACTCGGTCTTCACCTCTCGTTGCCGAACGCTCCGGAGTAGGCGCCGTCGACGAAGCTGCCGATCTCCCCTTGCGGGGGAGATGCCTGGCAAGGCAGGGCTGTCCCGCCGACCTGTCAACCAATTACAGCCACATCCTCACGCTGATTTCCCGGTTAGGGCTTCTTACTCAGGCGCCGTCCACGACAAATGCCTCAACCGGAAGGCGAGTCCGTTTGCGGCAAATCAGCGTGTTCGGGAGTTTCGATCAGACAAGGCGGACGCTCAACTATCCTGCCGCTGCTCCCTGTCGCGGCAGTTGAGAAGGTCGACCAGATCGTCGGCCTCTTCGATCGGCATGTCGATCAACGGGACGCCGACCTCGACAACCGGCTGCCCCGTGAACACATCGATGATGTCCCACGTGCCTTCAGGTGTCTTCTCAATGTCGTAGCGTTGAGTCATGGGGGAAGGAGAGATTAGCGGGTGCAGGAGAAGATTAGCGCGTTTACTCGGTCATCGCTCGTTTGGGCTCCGCGGAAATGGTTCCCGCCCGGCCTGATCAAGCGCCTCAAGCAATGGGACAAAGGTGCTGGGCAGTCGTGCGTCGACGGCAAGATTCAGCACGCCGTGCAGGTGCCGGCGATAGTCTTCGGAACGCAGCAATTGCCGTACCGCGTTGGCAACAGACTTCCCTTGTCCTGTGTCAAACTCTGTCATGTCCGGGGTTCCAGTCGCTTCCGTCCGAAACTCAACCGTTGCGAAATGGTTCCGGCGATCTTGATCAAGTTTGAATCAGTGGATGGCCCGTCGCTGGCGAGGGTTGCCGCTGGCTCGACGACGGCAGCCATGCCGTTGATTTGGGCGCCGTGCCGATTTTGGGTCCGACGACCGCAGCCAAGCCCGGGTTTTTGGACCAGGTTTTAGCGCCATCAAGAAGATGGCTTGACGGCCTTTGGCTGGCGTTTGAAAAGGACTGGCCTGCGGACGTGGCGGAATTGGTAGACGCAAGGGACTTAAAATCCCTCGATCTCTGATCGTACGGGTTCGATTCCCGTCGTCCGCACCATTTTGAAATTAAACATCTATTTGGCTTTCTTGCTGGGAATCGGAACTCTGCTGCAATGGGTGGGAAACAATTCAATGACCATATGTCTTTGCGTCAAAGTAGACGAGTGCATGGTCTTTGCTGCCGACAGCGCGTCCTGGCGGCGGCGCCGGGGGTAAGGTTGCGAAAGATTAGCGCGCCGTTGTTGCTCCGGCTACCAGCTTACAGTGATTATCTGGGATAGCTCGGCTATGTCGCCATAGATCATCGAACCTTTGACGAGAAAACACTTGTCACCGAGGACTTCGAACAGTGTGCTTGACGCGGTGCAAACCGGCAGGTTCTTCGAATTGGCGTAGGTCCCGAGGGTCGCGGTTTCGACCTTGCGGTCGTTGGCTTCCGCATAGCCGACAGTGATCGCGAACATAGCGATAGCAATGAGAGTCGTCCTGCTCATATTTAGCCCCTAAAGCCAGCGGGTTTCTTGGCAGCAAAACCGGGCTGCCGCCCTTGGCGTTGCAATAGGTGACGCAGTCGCGCCATGCATCAAAGTAGCAGCGGCCCATGATGAGCTTCATCCATCGATTGGATGAAACGGGCTCATATATATTAGCTAATGCTTGACTAAGACGCCTGCCACCACAACCGCGCCGGCTCAAATCAGGCCCGGATCGGGTTCAGCTTCAGGTGCTGGATCAGGATGATCGTCTTGGCGTCGACAATGCGGCCGTCGTAAATGCCGGCCAGCGCTTCGTCGAGCGGCATTTCCAGGACCTCGATGTCTTCGCCTTCTCCCGGCGCGCCGCCACCGTCCGAGATGCGGTCGGTCGGTGAATAGCGGGCGACGAAAAACCAGAGCCGCTCGGTCACGCTGCCAGGGCTCATGAAGGGCGAAAACAGCCGTTCGACGTCCTTCATCCTATAGCCGAGTTCCTCTTCCGCCTCCTTGCGGATGCAGGTTTCGGGATCATGTTCATCGAGCAGGCCGGCGCAGGCCTCGATCAGCGGTTCGCGGTGGCCGGTGACGTAGGCCGCGTAGCGGAACTGCCGCACCAGCAGAACCGTCGAGCGCTCGGGGTCGTAAGGCAGGATCACCGCGCCATCGCCGCGATCGTAGGTCTGACGGATCTGCGTCTCCCACTGCCCGTCGCGCCGGCGGTAATCGAGGACGGTCTTTTTCAGGACGGCCCAGTCATCGGAAAGGACTTCCTCCGAACGGATGCGAATGCGGTCTTCCATGGTGAACTCCGTGTTGCCGGCGAGGCGTAGCGGTGATCCAGCCTTTGCGCAATCCCGACAGCAATTGGTCAGACCTGCGGGGGCAATCACTTCAGGGAAAGGATCGCGGCTTCATCCAGCTTGGGTTCCTCGCCCCACGGGAGTGGGGAGAGGTGGCTCGGCGGAGCCGAGACGGAGAGGGGAACCGCGCTCTACGAAAGCCCCCTCTCCGGCCGCGGAGCCTGTCCTCGGGCTTGCCAAAGGCAAGACCCGTGGGCGGCCACCTCTCCCCCGCTTCGCGGTGGGCGAGGAACCCAGGTCTTGACAGGTCGCTCTGCCCGGCAGGGCAGACGGGCAGCGCTTCACCGCCTCGTGTATGGCGCGGGCGCAATCCATCGCCTAAATAGCGACAGCCCCTCCCCGGAGTTTTTTGATGACCCCTTCCCTCTTCCAGCCGATCACGCTTGACGGCCTCACCTTTCCCAACCGCATCGCGGTGGCGCCGATGTGCCAGTATTCCGCCGAAGACGGTTCGGCCAGCGACTGGCACCTGTACCACTGGATGAACCTGGCGATGTCCGGCGCCGGCATGGTCACCGTCGAGATGACCGACGTCGAGCGGCGCGGCCGCATCTCGCATGGCTGCCTTGGCCTTTATTCCGACGACAACGAGGCGGCCGCCCGGCGCGCGCTGGATGCCGCCAAGCGCGTCGCTGCCCCCGGCACCAAATTCGGCACGCAGCTTGCCCATGCCGGCCGCAAGGCCTCCAACGAGAAACCTTGGGAAGGCGGCGGGCCGCTGAACGCCGATCAGGACCCTTGGCCGATCGTGTCCGCCTCGGCCATCGCCTACGACACCGGCTGGCAGGTGCCGCGGGCGCTGGAGGAGGAGGAGATCCTGCAGATCATCGAACGCTTCGCCGAGGCGGCAAGGCGGGCCGAACGTGCCGGCTTCGACTTCATCGAATTGCACGCCGCGCACGGCTATCTGATCTTCCAGTTCCTGTCGCCGCTTTCCAACCAGCGCACCGACCGCTGGGGTGGCTCGCTGGAAAACCGCATGCGTTTTGTCGTCGAGATCGCCAAGGCGGTGAGAAAGGCCGTGCCCAGGCTGATGCTCGGGGCGCGTCTGTCGGTCAAGGAATGGGTCGATGGCGGCTTCGACATCGAGGACGCAATCGAAGTGGCCAAGGCGCTGAAATCAGCTGATGTCGCCTATCTCTGCTGCTCGAGCGGCGGCAATTCGCCCCTGCAGAAGCTGCCGACAGGTCGCGGCTACCAGGTGCATCTGGCGGAAGCCGTTCGCAACGGCGCCGGAATCCCGACACGGGCCGTCGGCCTGATCGATGATCCGAAGCAGGCCGAGGCGATCGTCGCCGAGGGCCGTGCCGACATGGTGGCCCTGGCCCGCGCCTTCCTCGCCGATCCGCGCTGGGCGTGGCGCGCCGCGGCCACCTTCGGCGAAAAAATCCAGCCGGCGCCGCAGCTTGCCCGCTCGGTGACGACGATGCAGCACTGGATGAAGGCGGCCGGCTGACCGGCCCGATTGCAAGGCTGCCGCCGCAACGACCGCTACCCCCCGACATTGCCGAGGTGTGTGCAACCAAATCGGCGGCTCCGCGTTGGCGGCGATGATGGACAGCAAGCCTTTTGAAAAGCCGGTCGTGGTCGAACTTGGCCATGTCGGCAAATACCGTGAAATCCGCAGCACGCAGGAAGCGGCGGAGTGCCTGATGACCGTCTGGCCGCTCAATCGTGGGCCTCGGCATCGCGATGCTCTCGACACTTGCCTAAAAGTGCTGGAAGGTTATCGTTCGACAGCGGATGCGCGCCGGGCATTGGTCGAGGCCGCGAAAGAATCGGACGTGCTGGTTCCCGACGAGAGATTGCCCCAAGGCAAACTGCCCCAAGGCAAACCGCATTGAGCAAACCGAGCTTTTTCCACTGGAGGATTTCATGGCCAAGCTGACCTACAAGATCGTCGAGCATGACGGGGGCTGGGCCTATAAGGTCGGCGAGACATTTTCGGAGACGTTCCCCACGCACGAGGACGCACTGCGCGCCGCCGAGATCGCTTCGGCCGAACAGCAGGTCGCCGGCACCACCGACGGCATCCAGTACGAGGACGCCGACGGCAAATGGCACGACGAGCTTGCCGACGGCCGCGACCGGCCGCAAACCGAAGTTTCCGACTAGGCTGGTGTCGCGCCGGATGGCTTCTCGCACCTCCGGTTTTAAGAGCTGGGGCTGGGCAAATCATTCTCCTGCTACGACACTGGATATGGCGAACTCCAATCCCATTATGGACAAACACGATCAGGCGCGACGAAGAAGAGTGCTTGCCACGCAGCCGCTTTACAGGGCAGTCTGGTAGCGCTACCGTTTCATCATCGCGCGTGACCAGGGAGGAGCTTTGGGAACTGCCGCGGCCAGGAAAGCGGTTTCCTTCGAAGACGTCGCAGGAAGCATTCGGGAGGAAATCGATGGCGTCTGTGGCGATTGGCGATGTCTACAAATCATTCGGAACCGTCGAGATTCTCCACGGTGTCAGCGTCGATATAGAGGATGGCGAGTTCGTCACGCTGGTCGGGCCGTCGGGCTGCGGAAAATCGACCCTTCTCAGGATGATCGCCGGCCTGGAAAAGATTTCGCGCGGCCAGATCGCGATTGGCGAGCGCGTCGTCAACAACGTTGCGCCAAAAGAACGCGACGTCGCCATGGTGTTCCAGAACTACGCGCTCTACCCGCACATGACCGTCGCCGAGAACATGGCGTTCTCGCTGATGCTCAAAGGTGTTGCGAAAGCCGAAAGCGCTGCCAGCGTCAAGCGCGCCGCCGAAATCCTGGGACTGGTGCCATTGCTGGAGCGCTATCCCCGGCAGCTTTCCGGCGGCCAGCGCCAGCGCGTCGCCATGGGCCGGGCGATCGTGCGCGATCCGGCGGTCTTCCTGTTCGACGAGCCGCTGTCCAATCTCGACGCCAAGCTCAGGGTGCAGATGCGCGCCGAGATCAAGGAACTGCACCAGCGGCTGAAGACCACCACGGTCTATGTCACCCACGACCAGATCGAGGCGATGACCATGGCCGACAAGATCGTGGTCATGCATGACGGCATCGTCGAGCAGATCGGGCCGCCATTGGAACTCTACGACCGGCCCAACAACCTTTTTGTCGCCAGCTTTATCGGCTCGCCCGCCATGAACATGCTGAGGGGCGGAATCGCTGTCGATGGCGGCTCACCGTCCTTTCGCGGCTCCGGCGGGATTTCCCTGCCGCTGGCCGCAGTGCCTTCGACCGGCAGCGGCGAGCAGGTGGTGCTGGGGATACGCCCCGAACATCTGCGGCTATCCCAGGACGAAGGCATTCCAGTCACTGTCGTGGTGGTCGAGCCGACCGGGTCGGAAGTGCAGCTCATCGGCCGGACGGCCGGCGGTGACGAGATCGTTGCCAATTTCCGCGAGCGCCATTCCTTCACGCCGGGCGAGACCGTACGGCTCACGGCCGAGCCGGGCCTCATCCATCTCTTTCATGGCGAGACCGGGCAGCGCTTCGAAATGCGCGCCCGGCAGTAGGATCCATAAGGCAAGGACAATAAACAGGAGGAGACGAACATGAAATTCACCAGACGTGACGTGATCCGCACCACTGCCGGCGTGGCGGCGGGAGCCTTTGGAAGCCGCTTCGTCGGCTCTTCCGCCTTTGCCCAGGAGGGATTGACGTACAAGCCCGAAGACGGCGCAAAGCTGCGCATGCTGCGCTGGTCGCCGTTCGTTCAGGGCGATGAAGACCAATGGCTGGCCAACACCAAGCGGTTCACCGAGGCGACAGGCGTCGAGGTCCGAGTCGACAAGGAGAGCTGGGAGGACATTCGACCGAAGGCGGCGGTTGCCGCCAATGTCGGCTCCGGTCCAGATCTGATGCTGGTCTGGTTCGACGACCCGCACCAGTACCCCGACAAGCTGCACGACGTGACGGAACTGGGTGAGTATCTCGGCACGAAATATGGCGGCTGGCACGACGGACCAAAGCAATATGCGACACGGGAGGGAAAATTCCTCGGCCTGCCGCTGGCCACCATCGGTAATGCCATCGTCTATCGGGAAAGCTGGGTGAAGGAGGCTGGCTTCTCGGAATTTCCGAAGGACACGGCGGGCTTCCTCGAGCTTTGCAAGGCCTTGCAGGCGAAGGGCCATCCGGCCGGTTTCACACACGGCCATGGCGTCGGCGACGGCAACAACTACGCTCACTGGCTGCTGTGGAGCCATGGCGGCCAGATGGTCGACGAGAGCGGAAAGGTGACGATCAACAGCCCCGAGACGCTCAAGGCGATCGAGTACGCGCAGGAACTCTACAAGACCTTCATCCCCGGCACCGAAAGCTGGCTCGACGTCAACAACAACCGTGCCTTCCTGGCCGGCGAACTGGGCGTCATCGCCAACGGCATTTCCGTGTATAACACGGCGAAGACCAACAAGGACAATGATCCGAAACTGGCTGAAATCGCCAAGGACATGCGCACGACCAGCCTGCCGATCGGTCCTGTCGGGAAATCGGTCGAGCTGTTCCAGGTGACCACGGCCGTGATCTTCGACTACACGCCCTACCCCAACGCGGCCAAAGCCTATCTGCAGTTCATGTTCGAGGAACAGCAAATGGCGGAGTGGATCACCTCCTCCGCCGGCTATTGCTGCCAGACACTCAAGGCCTTCGAGAACAATCCGGTGTGGACGGCTGACCCGAACAACGCCGCTTACGCCAAGGCCTCGGCGACGCTGCGTCCCAACGGTTATGCCGGGCCGCTCGGCTACGCGTCGGCGGCGACCATGGCCGACTATGTCCTGGTCGACATGTTCGCCAAGGCGGTGACCGGCCAGGCGACGGCGCAGGAGGCGATGGAAGAGGCGGAGAAACGCGCCAACCGCTACTATCGCGTTTGATCGCAGCCGAGCCGGGCAGCCGCGACCGCGCTGCCCGGTCTGGTTCCCAGAATCGCGTGGCGACCACTCAGGCCACCATGCCACCAGACCTCATGAGGAGCCGTCCCATGGCCGTGTCGTCCGCTGCCGTTCAGCCGCGTCCGTCGATCCTGTCGCGGAGCCTGTCGCTCCTGGCCGACAGCCGCAACGCGCTTGGCTTCGGCTTCATGCTGCCGGCGGCAGCGCTGCTGCTGGTCTTCCTGACCTATCCGCTCGGGCTCGGCATCTGGCTCGGCTTCACGGATGCCCGCATCGGCCGCCCCGGCATCTTCATAGGCATCGAAAACTACCAATATCTGTCGGAGGACGCCGTCTTTTGGCTGTCCGTCTTCAACACCTTGCTCTACACGATAAGCGCGTCGATCCTGAAATTCGCGCTCGGCCTCTGGCTGGCGCTTATCCTCAATCAGAACCTTCCCTTCAAATCGTTCTTCCGCGCGATCGTGCTGCTGCCGTGGGTGGTGCCGACGGTGCTGTCGGCAATCGCCTTCTGGTGGATCTACGATTCGCAGTTCTCGATCCTGTCCTGGGCACTGATAGAAATGGGCCTGATCGACCATCGCATCAATTTCCTCGGCGATCCGGTGAACGCGCGCGCTTCGGTCATCGCCGCCAACATCTGGCGCGGCATTCCGTTCGTCGCCATCACGCTGCTGGCCGGCTTGCAGACTATACCCCAGTCGCTCTACGAGGCCGCCACGCTTGACGGCGCCAGCCGCTGGCAATTGTTCCGTTTTGTGACGCTGCCGCTGCTGACGCCGATCATTGCCATCACCATGACGTTTTCGGTGCTGTTCACCTTCACCGATTTCCAGCTGATCTATGTGCTGACCCGCGGCGGACCGGTCAATGCCACCCATCTGATGGCGACACTGTCGTTCCAGCGCGGCATTTCGGGAGGCCAGCTTGGCGAGGGCGCCGCCATCGCGGTCGCCATGATACCGTTCCTGCTTGCGGCGATCCTGTTCAGCTATTTCGGCCTGCAACGCCGCAAATGGCAGCAGGGCGGAGGAGACTGACATGGCTGAGACCGCGATCAAAAAAACCAAACGGCAAGAACTCGACGAAGGCGGCATGGGCTATCTTCAGAGCCTGCCGCGGCGCGTGGTGACGGTCTATCTGCCGTTGCTGGTGTTCGTCATCGTGCTGTTGTTCCCGTTCTACTGGATGACGATCACGGCGATCAAGCCCAACCTCGAGATGACCGACTATGCCAATTTCAATCCGTTATGGGTCGTGCATCCGACATTCGAGCACATCCGCTATCTCTTGTTCGACACGTCCTATCCGGGCTGGCTGCTCAACACGATCATCATCTCCACCGCCGCCACCTTCCTGTCGCTGCTGGCTGCGGTGTTCGCGGCCTATGCGATCGAACGGCTGCGGTTTTCGGGGGCGCGGCAGGTCGGGCTGGCAATCTTCCTCGCCTATCTCGTGCCGCCGTCGATCCTGTTCATCCCGCTGTCGGTGATGGTGTTCAACCTTGGGCTTTACGACACGCCCTTCGCGCTCATCCTCACCTACCCGACCTTCCTGGTGCCTTTCTGCACCTGGCTGCTGATGGGTTACTTCCGTTCCATCCCGTTCGAACTGGAAGAATGCGCGCTCATCGATGGGGCGAGCCGCTGGCAGATCCTCATCAAGATCGTGCTGCCGCTGTCGGTGCCCGGCCTGATTTCGGCCGGCATCTTCGCATTCACCCTGTCATGGAACGAATTCATCTATGCGCTGACGTTCATCCAGTCGTCCGAAAACAAGACTGTGCCCGTCGGGGTGCTTACGGAGCTGGTCCGCTCCGACGTCTATGAATGGGGAGCGCTGATGGCCGGAGCCCTGATCGGCTCGCTGCCGGTGGTGGTGCTCTATTCGTTCTTCGTCGAGCACTACGTTTCCTCGATGACCGGAGCGGTGAAGGAATAGCGCTCGTGGGCGCGCCTCTTCCTTCTCCCCTTGTGGGAAAAGGTGGCCTCGCGAAGCGAGGTCGGATGAGGGGTGTTCCAGCTTGGCACCGACGGCGTTCCGGCCAGCACCCCTCAACCGTCTTGGCGCTGCGCGCCAATCCACCTTCTCCCACAAGGGGAGAAGGAAGAAGAGGCGCATTGCCGCTGGCCATCCGCCGCGCTATCTCAGGCGACCTTGTCTGCCTCAACTGACCTTCTGCCGGAGCCTCCCAATGCCCGAAATCGTTACCGCCGCCATGCTCGTCATCGGCGACGAGATTCTGTCCGGCCGCACCAAGGACAAGAATATCGGCCACCTCGCCGACATCATGACGGCGATCGGCATCGACCTTAAGGAGGTGCGCATCGTTGCCGACGAGGAAGACGAGATCGTCGCCGCAGTGAACGCCCTGCGTGCCCGCTATACCTATGTCTTCACCACCGGCGGCATCGGTCCGACGCATGACGACATCACCGCGGATGCCATTGCCAAGGCCTTCGGCGTGCCCTGCGACTACGACGCCAAAGCCTATGCCATGCTGGAAGCGAGCTACGCCGCGCGCGGCATCGAATACACCGAGGCGCGCAAGCGCATGGCGCGGATGCCGCGCGGCGCCGACCATATCGACAATCCGGTGTCGATCGCACCGGGCTTTCGCATCGGCAACGTCCATGTCATGGCCGGCGTGCCGGCGATTTTCCAGGCGATGCTCGACAATGTGGTGCCGACGCTGAGGGCCGGCACCAAAATGCTGTCGGCCACGGTGCACTGTCCGTTCGGCGAAGGCCTGGTCGGCGGACCGCTGGGCGACATCCAGAAGGCGCATCCGGACACGATCATCGGCTCCTATCCAAAATATGGCGACGGCAAGTTCTGGACCGAGCTGGTCGTCCGTGCCCGCAGCCAGGAAGCGCTGGACGCCGCCCGCGCCGATGTCGAGGCGATGGTCGCAAGGCTCGCCAGCCCGGCCACCTGATGCAGGCCGGAACCAAGCGTCGTGCTGTAACGTTTCATGCGGGCGAGTTTCGCTCGCCCGCAAATTGAGGGGTTGCCATGCGATTCAAGACCATCGTCGCCATACTGCAGAACGAACAGGACGCGGAGCGCGTGCTCGAATGCGCCATTCCGCTTGCCGACAAGTTCGAGAGCCATCTCATCGGCATCCATGCCGAAGCGCTTCCCGTCCCCTACACCTCGGCCACCGGCTTTCCCGACACCGAGTTCCTGCAGGTTTCGGCCGACATGAACAAAGAACGCGCTGAAAAGTTGCGGGCGGTTTTCCTCCGGCATGTCGAGGAGTCCGGCCTGTCCTTCGAGTGGCGCAGCCTTGAGAGCTTTTCCGGAGATAGCGCGCTGACCGGCATCCCGACCGTTCGCACGGCGGACCTGATCATCGCCGCGCAGCTAGAGTCGGGCGGCGATCAAAACGCCGATGTCGACACGCTGGTCTATGACGCCGGCCGGCCGGTGCTGGTCGTGCCGCATTCAGGCCCGCTCATCACCAGCTTCAAGCATGTGCTGCTCGCCTGGAACGGCAGCAAGGAAGCGGCGCGCGCCGCCTTCGACGCCCTGCCCTTCATGATCGAGGCCGAAAAGACCGATATTGTCATCATCGACCCGCCGGATACGCTCGACGAGGCCCCGGAGGCGGCCGGCGCCGAAATCGCTGCCGCCCTGTCCAGGCATGGCGCCACGGTCAGCGTCTCGGTGCTGCAATCGGCCGGCCACTCCGTCGACGAGGTGCTCCATACCAGGGTTGCCGAAACCGGCGCCGACCTGCTCGTGCTCGGCGCCTACAGCCATTCCTGGCTGCGGCAGCTGCTGTTCGGCGGCGTCACCCGCACGGTGCTGCGCACGTTGCCGGTGGCAGCTTTCCTGTCGCGATAAGTCTCATAGGGGGTAAGTTCACAAGGGGCTAAGTCCACAGGGATCGCCTGCCGCCGCCCTTGCCAAGGGCAAGGCTTTCCAGTTAATTCCGCGCGCATTCCTTTCAAAGTGTCTGCGCGCGTTTTTCGCGCGCTGCGGAGTGCGCGAAAAATGTCCCTTCCCGAAAAGGCCTTTCCTGTCTCGTGGGATCAGTTCCACCGCGACGCGCGTGCGCTCGCCTGGCGGCTTGCCGGCGCCAACAAAGGCCAATGGAAGGCGATCGTCTGCATCACGCGCGGCGGCCTGGTTCCGGCCGCAATCATCTCGCGTGAACTCGGCATCCGGGTCATCGAGACGGTTTGCGTCGCCTCCTATCACGACTATGCCAGCCAGGGGCAGTTGCAGGTGCTGAAGGAGGTCACGCCGGCACTGCTCGCCGATGACGGCGCCGGCGTGCTGATCATCGACGACCTGACAGACACCGGCAAGACCGCGGGCATCGTCCGCGCCATGATGCCCAAGGCGCATTTCGCCACCGTCTATGCCAAGCCGAAGGGCAGACCGCTGGTCGACACCTTCGTCACTGAGGTCAGCCAGGACACCTGGATCTATTTTCCGTGGGACATGGGCTTCACCTACCAGAAGCCGATCGCCGACGACCACGCCGGCTGATTCGCGGCAACCGCTTTTCTTCCCGGAACATGCCGACGGGCGCCGCTTGCCGGCGAGCACTTCTTGAAAGAGTGCCGCGGCGCACAATATGCCTATTGGTGTGGTTAACCCGAGCGTATGAGGTTTTTTACTTTTATTGCTCATGATTAGCCGTAAGATTCACGAGACGGCAAGTGATTCTGGAGGCTGGGGCAAGCTTCTCCGATGTTGACGAGGCCAGTAACGCACAACCATTTGGCCGAAAGGGTCCAGCGGCTCTTCGGCGCAGCGCCGTGCCGCCTGCAGGTTGCAGCATTGCCCTGGCGCGATACCGGGCATGGCATCGAGATCATGCTGATCACCAGCCGCGATACCGGTCGCTGGGTGCTTCCCAAGGGCTGGCCTGAGGCCAAGGAACTGCTTTGCGAAGCGGCGGCGCGCGAGGCCGGCGAGGAAGCCGGACTGCGCGGCACGGTCTCCCACCACGAAGCCGGCCGCTACTTCTATGCCAAGGCTTTGGCTTCCGGCGAGGAAGTGCCTTGTGAAGTCCTGGTGTTTCCGCTGCGGGTCGACAAGGTCGCCGACCGGTGGAAGGAAAAGCGGTCGCGAACCCGCAAATGGGTCAGCCCCGTCGAGGCCGTGCGCATGGTCAACGAGCCGGACCTTGGCCAGATCATTGCCTATTTCTGCGCCGACCCGCACAAATTCTCCTAAGCAAGCATAGGCTCACCGGCCATTGCCGCGCATTTGCCGTCGATGTTCGTGAAGTCGGGAATCGGCTTGGTGCTCCGGCTTGCCATGCGTTGTCGCGCTTGATGCCTGCGCGGTGAGTAGAAATCGAACCCTCCGCGCCACTTTCTATCCCCGTTATCCACATATGTGACACACAAGATGTTGGGGTCACAAAAGCTACGCAAACGAATCCTTGACGGCGCAAAACGAGTCGCCTTTTATAGGCCATGCGCTCCTGTTGAGAGTGCGACCGGAAAGTTTTGAGCCCGGTCTTTTTTCCCGGATTATGTGCGTTTGGCCGCATTTCCGCCTGGCTACGGGGCCGGCGGATGCGTCGGGATTGTGGGGTCTTGGGGGGACGAAAGGGAAAAATGTCGGACTGGAATAAATTGTCTGTTAATACTATATTTAGTGTTTGCAGGTAGGTTCGACGCTAGATAGTGTGAAGTTCCCTCGATTGAGGGAGTCGCAAAAAAGTTTCAGTCTTGAGGACCCGCAGGGTCCGTCGGCGCGTTGGACGGCTACTTCGCAAGGAGTTCGACCAGCAGGGCGGGCGGAGCCTCGTGAAAAGGAGCCGGCCGTTTTCGAACGCCGGCAGACGGCGGACATGCGCGTTTCGCAATGGGGGCAGAAATCCCCTGGGAAAGGCGCTATATCTAGACAAGCAAGGGATAGGACCAATGCGCATCGAGCGTCGTTTCACCAAGCAGGGACTAGCAGGTCAAGACGGGGCCGCTTATGCGGAGATCGAATTCCGCAAGGCACTTTCGGAGATCAAGAATCCGGATGGCTCGGTGGTGTTCCGCTTGGACAATATCGATGTGCCGGCGCAGTTCAGCCAGGTTGCCGCCGACATCCTGGCGCAGAAATATTTCCGCAAGGCCGGCGTGCCGGCACGGCTGAAGAAGGTCGAGGAGAATAACGTCCCCTCCTTCCTGTGGCGCTCCGTTGCCGACGGGGCCGAACTGGCAAAGCTGCCCGAGACCGAGCGCTACGGCTCCGAGACCGACGCCCGCCAGGTCTTCGACCGTCTTGCCGGCACCTGGACCTATTGGGGCTGGAAGGGCGGCTACTTCAACTCGGAGGAAGACGCGCGCGCCTTCCGCGACGAGCTCGCCTATATGCTGGCCACCCAGCGCGTTGCGCCGAACTCACCGCAATGGTTCAACACTGGCCTGCACTGGGCCTACGGCATCGACGGCCCGAGCCAGGGCCACTTCTATGTCGACCCGTTCACCGGCAAGCTGACCAAGTCGAAGTCTTCCTACGAGCATCCGCAGCCGCATGCCTGCTTCATCCAGGGCGTGCAGGACGATCTCGTCAACGAAGGCGGCATCATGGATTTGTGGGTGCGTGAAGCGCGGCTGTTCAAATACGGCTCCGGCACCGGCTCCAACTTCTCGTTCCTGCGCGGCGAAGGCGAAAAACTGTCCGGCGGCGGCCGTTCGTCCGGCCTGATGAGCTTCCTCAAGATCGGCGACCGCGCGGCGGGCGCCATCAAGTCGGGCGGCACGACGCGCCGTGCTGCAAAGATGGTCATCGTCGACGCCGACCACCCCGATATCGAGGAATTCATCGACTGGAAGGTCAATGAGGAGCAGAAGGTCGCTTCGCTGGTCACCGGCTCGAAGATCGTCAAGAAGCACCTCGAAGCGATCATGAAGGCCTGCATCAACTGCGAAGGCCAGGACGACGATTGCTTCGACCCGGCGATCAACACCGCGCTGAAGCGTGAGATCAAGCTGGCCAAGAAGGACGGGGTGCCGGAGAACTACATCTACCGCGTCATCCAGTTCGCCAGGCAGGGCTACACCTCGATGTCCTTCAAGACCTACGACACCGACTGGGATTCGGATGCCTACCTCACCGTTTCGGGCCAGAATTCCAACAATTCGGTCTCGCTGAAGGACGATTTCCTGCGCGCCGTAGAGCAGGATGCCGACTGGCATCTCACCGCCCGCAAGGACGGCAAGGTGCTGAAGACGCTGAAGGCCAGCGATCTGTGGGAAAAGATCGGCTATGCCGCCTGGGCGTCGGCCGACCCGGGCCTGCACTTCAACACGACGATGAACGACTGGCACACCTGCGCCGCCGCCGGTGCGATCCGGGCGTCCAACCCGTGCTCGGAATACATGTTCCTCGACGACACCGCCTGCAACCTGGCCTCGATCAACCTGCTGCCCTATCGCAACGCCGACGGCACCATCGACATCGCTGCCTACGAGCACACGGTTCGGTTGTGGACCATGGTGCTGGAAATTTCCGTGATGATGGCGCAGTTCCCGTCGAAGGAGATCGCCAAGCTCTCCTACGAATACCGCACGCTCGGCCTCGGCTACGCCAATATTGGCGGCCTGCTGATGACCTCGGGCATTCCCTATGATTCCGACGAGGGCCGCGCCATCTGCGCAGCACTCACCGCAATCATGACCGGCACGGCCTATGCCACCTCGGCCGAAATGGCCGCCGAGCTCGGCGCCTTCCCCGATTACGACCGCAACGCCCAGAACATGCTGCGCGTCATGCGCAATCACCGCCGTGCTGCCTATGGCGACAAGGACGGCTACGAGAAACTCGCCGTCAACCCGGTGCCGCTGGTCGCCTCCGACCTGAAGCAGCCGGAGCTTGCCGCCCATGCCAAGGCTGCCTGGGACCGCGCCATCGAGCTCGGCGAGGAGCATGGCTACCGCAATGCGCAGGCGACCGTGATCGCGCCAACCGGCACGATCGGCCTGGTCATGGATTGCGACACCACCGGCATCGAGCCCGACTTCGCACTGGTGAAATTCAAGAAGCTGGCCGGCGGCGGCTATTTCAAGATCATCAACCGCGCCGTCCCGGAAGCGCTGCGCACGCTCGGCTATTCGGAAAGCCAGATCGCCGAGATCGAGGCCTATGCGGTCGGCCACGGCAACCTCAACCAGGCGCCTGCCATCAACCCCGGCTCGCTCAAGGCAAAGGGTTTTACCGACGACAAGATCGCGGCGCTCAATGCAGCGTTGAAGTCGGCCTTCGACATCAAGTTCGTCTTCAACCAGTGGACGCTGGGTGCCGACTGGGTGAAGGACACGTTTGGCTTCACCGACGAGCAGCTCAACGATTTCTCGTTCGAGATGCTGCCGGCGCTCGGCTTCTCGAAGAAGGACATCGAGGCCGCCAACATCCATGTCTGCGGGGCGATGACCCTCGAGGGAGCACCATTTCTGAAAGACCAACATCTGCCGGTGTTCGACTGCGCCAGCCCGTGCGGCAAGATCGGCAAGCGTTCACTGTCGATCAACAGCCACATCCAGATGATGGCGGCAGCCCAGCCCTTCATCTCCGGCGCCATTTCCAAGACCATCAACATGCCGAACGACGCGACGGTGGAAGACGCCAAGGGCGCCTACATGCTGTCGTGGAAGCTGGCGCTGAAGGCCAACGCGCTCTATCGCGACGGCTCGAAACTCTCGCAGCCGCTCAACGCCTCGCTGCTTGCCGACGTCGAAGACGACGAGGACGATGCCGTCGAGCAGCTGATCGCGGCACCGGCTTCACAGCGCGCCGTGCAGGTGACCGAAAAGATCGTCGAACGCGTCGTCGAACGCCTCTATCGCGACCGCGAAAAGCTGCCGAACCGCCGCAAGGGCTATACCCAGAAAGCGGTCGTCGGCGGCCACAAGGTCTATCTGCGCACCGGCGAATTCGACGACGGTCGCCTCGGCGAGATCTTCATCGACATGCACAAGGAAGGTGCGGCCTTCCGGGCGATGATGAACAACTTCGCCATCGCCATCTCGCTCGGCCTGCAATATGGCGTGCCGCTCGAGGAATATGTCGAAGCCTTCACCTTCACCAAATTCGAGCCGGCCGGCATGGTGCAGGGCAACGATGCGATCAAGAACGCCACGTCGATCCTCGATTACGTGTTCCGCGAGCTTGCCGTGTCCTATCTTGCCCGCCACGACCTCGCCCATGTCGACCAGTCGGATTTCGACAAGACCGCACTCGGCCGCGGCATCAACGAAGGCAAGGCGACGCCGTTCTCGAAGGGGCTGACCCGCGGCGTCTCGCCGGTCAAACTGGTGTCGGGAATGAGCGCCGACCCTAAGGGGTTTGGGGGTTCAAGTCCCTCTCCCGCTCCCACTCGCTCGGCGCCGACCGCGTTCTCAGGCTCCAATGTGCTGGCGCTGAAGCCGGCCAGCGACGAAGCGATCGCCTATAAGCGAGACTACGAGGAGCGGGCGAAGGAACTGGTCGAGGACATCGTCTACGAGGAAGCAACCGATCCGACTGGGCTGTTCACCGACGAGGCCGCGAAAGAAGCGGCCGAGGCCAAGGCGCTTGCCGCGACCCGGCGCCAGCAATCCCTGATGCAGGGCTACACCGGCAACGAATGCTCCGAATGCCACAATTTTACGATGGTGCGGAACGGCACGTGCGAGAAGTGCGACACCTGTGGCTCGACGAGCGGGTGCAGCTAACACCAACCGCCTCACTGTCGCGTACTCGCGGCAGTGGGGTCTTTTTTTGAGGGAGCGTTTCACCTGCAGGTGAAAGAGAAAGGGAACTGAAAATGGTCGAAAAAACTCTGACGGCATTTGGGTCCGCATGCCGGGAAATCAGAATGGCACGAAAGCTGCGGATGATCGATCAAGCAAAGGAATTCAAGTGCTCGCCTTCATTTATCTCTGCTGTTGAGACCGGAGGCAAACAGGTTCCAGAAGGATACGTTGAAAATTTCGGAAGCTGGCTGAAGTTAGACGTCGTTACAAGAAAGCACTTACAAGCTCTCGCAGATGCCAGAATTAATGTCATTCGATTTACACCGATCAACAAAGATCGCGCCGCACTTGCCAGAAGATTGTTTAGGAAGATCAATAAGATGTCTCCGGACGAGATTCGAAAACTTGATGCGGCCTTTCCAGGAGACGAAAGATGAGCCACGACTATTGCGTGTCCGCAAAAAGCCGCGCTGACATAGAAATATTGGCAGCAGCATGGCGCCAAGCACTGCGCATAGGCACCACATGCCAAGCCCCTGACATGGTTAGTGTTCTTGAAAATGAAATGCCCCGGCTTTTTGGCGATTTCGCACTAGTCGTCAAAGATGATCACCTGATGGACGATGCAGAAGGCTATACCGAATTTGACCCACCTCGCGTTGTCTTGTCCGCAACAACGTATCAATCTGCCGCTGATTTTGAGGGTCGTGGCCGGTGGACTGCTGCCCACGAGCTAGGACATTTAGTCCTTCACAAATCTGCCGTTCCCCTTGATCGAGCCCCCAAACGGTACTCTCAAATGAAGGAATTACCTGCATACGCGAGCGCAGAGTGGCAGGCCAACGCATTCGCTGCAGCTTTTCTTATGCCGGAGACTCTAATTCGCGACTTCACCGACATTTCGGAAATTATGACGTTTTTTGCTGTCAGTCGGACAGCTGCCGAGAACCGCCTCAAAAACCTTGGAATCTCAGAACCTCTTGTAATTCCGCCTCAGGTCAAAGCGGCAATTAGACTTATCCAGACTACGATTGAAGAAACACCAAAGCCGGCCCGTTAGAGCCGGCTTTGGATACCGCGAAAAGGCCGAAGCCCACGCGGGGCGAAGAGGTTGATTTCCCTCTCCTGTAGCAAGGTCATTATAGGGGAATCTCATCCTTGGAGTCGAGGTAGCTTCGGCGCATGGCACCTATGAGAGAATGAGATGTCAAACAAAGAGCGTAAAACCTTCGAAGTAGGCCGGAACTCCAAAACTGGTCATTTTATTCCGGTAAAGGAGGCCGAGCGTCGTCCTAGCTCTACGACTGTCGAACGGGTTCCGAAGCCTGGATATGGAGACACGAGAAACGAGCCGTCTCGAAAAAAATAAATCCCCATCAATATCGGGCGCTTTTTCCATATGGGAGGAAGCGCCCGAGCAATGCGGTCGGATGAGCGGTGTTCCAGCTTGCGCCAACCGCGCTATGTCAAACACCTCTCAACCGTCTCGGCGCTAACGCGCCGAACCACCTTCTCCCACAGGGGAAACGGAAGAACTGCCCGCTCCTTCTACGGGAAAGAACCACCCTCAATTCACGGCGCTGATGTTGCCCAGGCGTAAAAACAGCGTTTCGCCGGAAGAATCGTCGACGCCGTCATTGTCGGTGGCGACGAAGATATCGCCGTTCTTGTCAATGGTGAAACCTTCGACCTTGTCGATGACATAGCCGTTGCTGGCTGATTTCAGGTCGCCGACGATGTCGCGCACCAGCGTTTTTTCGACCAATGGCAGGTCGCGACCAAGCTTGGCAGGTTTGAAGGCGTCGAGCGCCACCGAATAGATGCGCTTCACCTTGGCCAGGTCGCCGATCTGGTTGTCGCGTTCGAGGATGTAGAGCTTGCCGTCATGCGCGGTGATCTCCGACAGGCCCATCCAGCCAGCTTCGGTCGCTTCGAGCGGGTAGCGCACCGCCGACCATTCCTTGGCCTTCGGCTTGTAGGCCAAAAGCTTGACCTGGCCCTTCGGATCATCGGCCCATTTGCGCTGCACGGCCATCACCAGCGTCAGCTCGTCGCCCTCGCCGACCGCAGTGATGCCTTCGAGACCGAAGCGGGTCTGGTGGGCGAGCAGTTCCATCGGGAAGCCGATTTCCTGCTTGATCTCGCCCTTGTCGTCGACGCGCAGGATGGCGTGCGGGACGAGCTTTGCCGGATCGCCTTCATTGGCCAGCCAGAAGCCGCCTTCACCGTCGGCGACAAGACCCTCGATATCGAGCTTCTGTGCAGGATGGCCGCCACGCGTGACGATGGTCTTGCCGGTGATCAGCGCCGGCGTCTGGGCGGCATCGATCTCGAAGATCGAGGGCGCGTTGGCGTAGAACGAGTCCGAGGCAGCGAACAGCTTGCCGGCAGTGTCGCCGGCCGCGAGCGCCGAAAGCGCACCCCAGCCGAGCGGCGTGCCGTCTGCCGTGAGCTCTGCCGTGATCATCGGGTAAGTGGCGGGACCCTCGGAGCGTTCGTAGATCATCACGTGCGAGCGGGCGAGGCCGTCCTCGACCAGGTCGGCCTCGTTGGCGGTGACCAGGAGATTACGCGACGGAATCGCGACCAGGCCTTCCGGACCGATGCCGGACGGCAGGATCTGGACGAACTGAGGCTCCGCACCCGTGTCCTTGTAGACGCCGACAACGGAGCCACGTTCCGAAGCGACGAAAACGAGCTTGTCTTCGCCGAACGCGCCGGTCTCGAGACCTTCCGGCTCGACGCCCTTCTTGTTGCGGTCGTCTGGATAATGGCCGGCATTGGCGACCTGGTACTCGAAGGACGGACCGGATTCGTAGAGGATTTCGCCCTTCTTGCTGAAGATCGTGAAGCCGCGCGAGCCGCCCTTGTAGTCGCCTTCGTTGGCGACGACGAGGCGGTCATTGTCGAGCCATTTCACGGCATCGGGCTCGCGCGCGACGTTTTCGATTTTGCCATCGTAGGACAAGGCGCCGTTCTTCTTGGTGTCGATCTTGTCCAGCGTGACCGAGCCTGCGGAGAAGTGGGTGACGATCGCACCGGTTTCGGCGTTGACGATGGCGATGTGGTTATTTTCCTGCAGCGTGACCGCGATCTCGCCGGCCTCGTTGAAGGCGACGAATTCCGGCTCCGGATCTTCCCCAGCGACTTCGGCAATGCCAGCCAGGTTGACAGTCTTCATCGTCGCGCAATCAGGCTGGCCTTCGGCAAGCGTGAAAATCCTGAGGTCGCCCGCCGGCATCTGCGGAATTTCTCCGTCGTTCAGTTCCTCGTCGCGCTCGTTCTCGATGGCGATGGCCAAAAACTTGCCGTCCTTGCTGAACGCCAGCGAGTCCGGCTGGCCGCCGAGATCGCAGGTGCTTTCGATCGCCTTGGAGGCAAGATCGATGACGGCGAGGTTGCCCGAAGGCTTGGCTTTGCTCTGAGACGTGTTGACGCCGGCCAGCACCTTGCCGCCGATGACCACAACCGAGGTCGGCTCGCCGTCTATCTTGACGATGCCGCCGGCCTTGGGCGCCTTGGGATCGGCGATGTCGATGAAGCCGACCGCACCGAGCGGGCTATCGGAATAAACCAGCGTCATGCCGTCTTCGCTCGCCGTGATGATCTCGGACGAAGTCGGCGTGGTCTTCTCGACGTCCGCCGGCAGGTTACCGGCGACTGCGAAGCTCGCGACCCGGTTGAACATCATGTCGGCATGGGCCGGCAGCGAAACGGAGGCAGCAAGCGCTGCCGTCAGGACGAAAAGCGCGGAATGGCGGGGCACGGCGGCGTCTCCTGTTCGAATGGAAGCCACCTGATTTGGGGGAACGACATTTCAAAGCGATGACGGATCGATGACACTTCCGCGACAGGCGGTCAGGGTCCGTCGATATTCACCTCATACTGGCCTGCAAATGGCAGCTTTCTGCGGTCGCAATCAGCGCCCCCCGGGCGCGAACAGCAAGAAGCTCCAGCCCCGGAAGGACGCCCTACTCCGCCTCGGCCACCATCTGCCGCCCGCCAACCCAGTTCCGCCAGGCTCGCTCGTCGCCGTGGAATACGTTGAGGTCGATGCGGCCCCTCACCCCATGCGACAGGCCGGAGCCGGAATACTGCCAGAACACCCATTTGCGGCCGGGATAGACTTTTGAGGGGTGCTGTGCCACCGCGCGCAGCCAGAACGGATAGTCCAGAAATGCGCCTCTGAGATTGTCGCGGTAAAAATCAGGCGCGGTGTAGATGATCGGCCGCTGGCCGTAGTGGCGCTCGAGCTTGTCCATGAAGACCTGCATCTTCTCCAGCACCTTTTGCCGCGACGGCCGCCGCTTGCAGCTGGATTCGCCGTTCCATTCGACATCGATCACCGGCGGCAGGGCACCCTCGACCCTCGGCACGTTGCGGATGAACCAGTCAGCCTGCTCACTAGCGGTGCGGCACCAGTAGAAGAAGTGATAGGCGCCGCGCTTGAGGCCGGCGGCGTCGGCATTGCGCCAGTTCTTCCTGAACATCGGGTCGAGGTGATCGCCGCCGTCGGTCGCCTTGATGTAGGCGAAGTTCGCGCCCTGCGCGCGCAGCTTCGCCCAGTTCACGTTGCCCTGCCAGCGCGAGACGTCGACGCCGTGAACGGCGAGGTGCCTGGGCGAGGCCCTGCCGAAATTGATCGGCTTGGCGTCGCGGAAACGATAGCGCTGGACCGGCTCGGCGAGCATCGGTGCTGCCCGTGCCAGCCGCGTCGGCGCCACCAGGGCAATCGGCTCGGCGGGCGGTTCGACGCTTTCCACAGGCTCCGGAGTGGCCATTGCCACAGTCTGCTCCGTCACCTCCTCCGGCGCAAAGTCGGGTTCGGCATCGGCAACGCCGACCGACGCCACCGGCGCGGGCGGCCGCACAACCGAGCTGGTCGTCTCGCTGGACGGCACTTGCAGCGCGTCGACGCCGGACGTGGATGTGCAGCCGGCAAGGCAAAGTGACGCGATCGAGAAGATGACGACGCCTGATAACCGCATCTGGACCTGTACGCAGAACACAACAGACCGAGGGCAAGACAACGCCGCCGGACAAACCAGTCCGGATTACTAACGAGAAATTACCAACAAAGTTTGAATCAAATTGTTAGGGCAGAGGAGCTGGGCAAGGCGCTCGCTCTATCACCGCAGCGGTGAGAGCCTGGAAATGCCGCAGGAGGGCGCGAAGGATCGCCGACGCCTGCAGGTCCGCTGCCTAGCCGCACAACCATAGATTGTGACAGCTCTCGGCTACCATATGAGCGGGCGGGACGGCGCGATCGGTGGCAGGGCGGTCGGTGACGGGGCGATCAGTGACGGGATTGACCGGCGCATCATCCCGGCGAACCTTTTCTTCAAGCAGCGAGCGAAGCTCGGCCGGCTGCACGCGATCACGCTCCATCACCAGCTTGACCATCGGATCGCTCAAAAGCTCATCCAGGGTGTTGATTCTGTCGTTCATCCGTCGCCTCCTTCGACTGCCGACCCGCAAGCAATAGATAGGTGGCAATGATGGCTCGCCAATGACGTTTTGCCGACTATCTCGTGTCCCGGAAGAAAAAATTGGGCACGTCCTGTGCTTGAGTTCGCCTGTGCTTCGGTTCGCCTGTGCTTCAGTTCGCCTGTGCTTCAATTCGGGGGTGGGGCGCCTTCATATTGCGGCAGTCCGTCGATGAGCTGTACCCAGGGCTGCTTCGAGGCGGTCCACATATGCATCTGCGGCTTGAATATCGAAGGGTCGTCGAGCGAGCCTGAGGTGACGCCGATGATACCGGCGGAGTCGCGCCGGGAAAACAACGTCGTGCCGCAGCCCGGGCAGAAGCCGCGCTTGAGATCGGGCGAGGAATTCACCGTCGCCACCGGCCCGTCAATGGTCACATCGTCGATACGGAACAGCACGCGGGCGTTGAAGGCAGCGCCGAGCGCCTTCTGGCAAAGCCGGCAATGGCAGACGCGCTCGTTGATCGGCGCGGCCTCAGTGCGGTAACGCACTGCCCCGCACAGGCAGCCACCCTGATACCTGGCCATATCTGCACCCCTCTTTCCCAGGATTGACGGCAAGGTAGCTGCCGGCATAGCAGCGTCAATTGAAAAGCTTTGATGGCGCCATCTGTTGGCGTGATGCGGCAGGCGGAACTTGCGGCGTGCTCAGGCACGACGCGTAACAAGCGTTGCCGGCCATCTCGCGGGAGACGGCCGGCAGGCAGGTGTCAGGCGGTCAGTTCGTTTCGCTGACGATCTCGTCCCAAGTCTTCACCTTGGTCTCGCCATTGAGGAAGGGCAGCGCGGCGGCTGTCAGTTCCGGCGCAAAGAATACGTCGTAATGAGTGCGGTTCGGCAGGATGGCCAGGCGGTTCTGCGACAGGTTCTCGCGCATCCAGCCGGCGTCCTTCAGTCCGCCGCCGAGCATCTGATAGAACTTGATCTCGTGCTCGGGCCGGTACATGTCGCTGTCGCCGAACGCCAGCATGACCGGCATCTTCAGCTTCGGCACATCGGCGGAGTAGTTGTAGTCCTTGCGCATATAGGCGCCGAGTTGGTCGAGCAGTTTTGGAAAATCCTGCGGATGCGGCGCGACCGCCACATAGGATTTGTACATCGGCGTGTCCTTCATCATGTCGGCCATCGCCGCGCCGACCTGCGCCTGCTGACCGCGCATCTCGGCATAGAAGCCGTCCGCGGCATAGCCGGTCGAAACCAGGACGAGCCGGCGCACGGCCTCGGGATGCTGGACGGCCATGCGGAAGGCGACGCCGCCGCCCAGTGAATAGCCCATGACATCGACCTGCTCGTAGCCGAGCGCCTTGACGATCGCCGCCATGTCGTCGCCCATCGCCTCGAGGCTCAATGGCCGGTCGCCGAGCGCGGTGCGGCCGTGACCGTGCAGGTCGACACCGATGACGGTGCGGTTCTCGGCAAACTTTGGCAGGATCGGCGCAAACATATCGATGGTGCCGAGCCCGCCGTGCAAGAGAAGCAGCGGCTCGCCCTTGCCATAGACGGCGTAATAGTAATTCAGGCCGTTGATCGGCAGCAGGCCGGATTTCGCCGGCTTCGGCATTGCTTTCGTTTCGGTGGTCATGGCGGGCTTTGCCTCCTCGGCTTTGGTGGCGCCCGGCGCGGCGAACAGTGCTGCGGCCGAGGCGAAAATGGCGAAAAACATCGATCTGGACATCTCGGTCTCCTTGCGTCCCGTCGATATCAAAGCCGCTTGGCGACTTCTTCGAGCTGGTCGGCGCACTGGTCCCAGCCCTCGTGAAAGCCCATCTTCTCGTGCTCTTCGCGGTCAGTGACCGACCAATGCGCAACCCGGGCGATGTAGCGGGTCTTGCCCTCGCCCTCATCCTCGAAGGTCAGCACGACCGTCATGAACGGCTTTTCGGACGGCTCCCAGGCCTTTGTGTCGGCGTCGGTGAGAACGATCTTTTTGCCCGGCACGACTTCGAGGAAGACGCCGGGGTTCGGGAATTCGTTGCCGTCGGGACCGGCCATGACGACCAGGCTGGAGCCGCCGGTGCGCACGTCCATTTCGGCGCGCGGCGTCGTCCACGGCTTTGGCGCGAACCATTGCGTCACGAGCTTCGGCTCGGTCCAGCAGCGATAGACGTTCTCGCGCGGCGCATCGAGGATGCGGGCAAGAACCAGTTCGCGGTCGGAGCTGGGGGCGATGTCGAGCTTGGTCGTCATGATGGTCTCCTCACTTGCTTGCTAAAGAGTTGGCTTGAATGCCGGTTTCCGTCTCAAGGACGAGCGGGCAACGCGCAGCCCGACACGGTCTCGCGAAAAACTTCGCCAGGCCGATTTCCGCGGACGCCGAATGAGAGCTCAGTGGCGCTTGGCTTGCACCAGATAGGCGTCGATCTCGATCTCGCCGAGCCATTTCGCCGCTTCCAGCCGGTGCAGGCCTTCGACCAGGATATGGCGCTTGCCGTCGTGGCGCACCTGGATCGGCGTCTTCATGCCGTTTTCCAGAATGTCCTCGGCAAGATGCCGGACGGTCTCGGGATGCAGCGTCTTCCTGCGCGCGGTCGGCACGTAGATGTCGTCCACCCTGACCTTTTGCACTCTCAGCATGTCGGCTCCCGCGGCGGAAAAGGCCGCCTTTTGAGAGATAGTCGGTTTGACAGGCAAGGCCAAGGCCGGCTGTCAGCTATCGCTGGCCCGATCGTTTCCGATTGACGCTTGCCGGGCAGATGGCCGAAATGGCGATCTTCGATCATGCCGGTAGCCATGACTGACTTGCCGACCGAATTCCCCGATTTCGGACTGACGCTCCACCAGCGCCGGCAAGCGGTGCGAGGCCACTACTGGGAATGGCCGGGCATGGACGGCGAACGCGGAGAGATCTGGTGCTACAGTGACCGTTTCTCATACCGTCGGGGCGAGACGGTGACGCTGCATGCCAGCTCAATAGCCTCCAGCTTCAGCATGGCGATCGTCCGCGACGGCGGCATCGAGACGAAAATGTTCGAGAAGGCCGGGATCGCGGCGCGCTGGCAGGATACACCCGATCAATGTTCGGTCGTGGGCTGCGGCTGGGACGCTTCGTTTGAAATCCGCGTCGGCGACGACTGGCCATCCGGGGCCTACCGAGTCACGCTGACGGCGGATGGCCGCGATGGCAAGCCGGTCCGCTGCCACCATCTTTTCATCGTTACCCCGCAGCCCGGCAAGAAACGGGGTCGTGTGCTGCAGGTCGCAGCCACCGGCACCTGGCTTGCCTACAACACCTGGGGCGGCTCCAATCATTACGAAGGCATCACCGGCCCGAACCGCGACCAGTATGCCCCAATGGTGTCGACGCAGCGGCCATGGTGCCGCGGCTTTGTTGTTCTGCCGAAGGAGGCGCCGCGCGTGCCGCTCGAGGTCGCCGTGCCGCCCAAAACCGTGCCGCGCTATCCGCACATGGAATGGGCCCTCGCCACCGGCCATTCGAAGAAATACGCCTCGTCCGGCTGGGCAAGCTATGACAGCCACTTCTTTCGTTTTGCCGAGCGTGCCGGCTATGGGGTCGATCTCGCCAGCCAGCACGAATTGCATTTCTCGCCCGAAATCCTCGACGGCTATGACTGCGTCGTCTTCGTCGGCCATGACGAATACTGGACCTGGGAGATGCGCGACGCTGTCGACGCCTATGTCGAGCGCGGCGGCCATGCGGCGCGCTTCGCCGGCAATTTCATGTGGCAAACCAGGCTGGAGGACGAGGGCCACCGGCAGGTCTGCTACAAATACCGCGCCCGCGCCGAGGATCCGGTCTATCGCGGCGGCGACGTGACCCGCGCCACGAATTCCTGGGAAGCACCGGAAATCGGCCGGCCGGGTGCGACGACCTTCGGGCTCAATGCGACCAGGGGCCTCTACGCCGGCTGGGGCGGTTGCGCGCCGCGCGGCGTGCGCGGCTTTCCGGTCTACCGGCCTGAGCATTGGGCGTTCGCCGGCACAGGCATCTATTACGGCGACCTGCTCGGCGCCGACAGCCATGTCTATGGCTATGAGGTCGACGGGCTCGACCACGAGATCCACGGCGGCCTGCCCTACCCGACGCCCGACAGCGGCGCGCCGGATGGGCTGGAAATTCTGGCGGTCGGCTTGGCTGCGCAAGTCGAGGAGAGCGCCGACATCGCGTTCGAACACCAGTTTCTCGGCGACGAGGACGGACGCTTCACCGCGGAAACACTGTTCGGCGAGGCGAGCGACGCCAATCTCGAAAAGGTCAAGCGCGGCAACGGCATGATCGTCAATTTCCCGCGCGGCAAGGGCGAGGTGTTCCACGCCGGAAGCTGCGAATGGGTCGCCGGCCTGCTAAGGCAGGACGCGATGGTCGAGCGCGTCACCAGGAATGTTCTCGACCGCTATCTCGGAAAGTCCTGACATGCTGAAGTCCCAGACCCCTGCCCCGGATACCGAGACGCCCCTGCCGTCGCATCTGTTCTATCTGTCCAGCCTGCGCCGGCCGCTGGTCGACCGCGCCGAAGGCATCTACATCTGGACGCAGGACGGCCGCCGCTTCATCGACGGATCGAGCGGACCGATGGTCGCCAATATCGGTCATTCCAACCGCAACGTGCTCGATGCGATGAAGCGGCAGATGGATCGCGCCACCTTCGCCTACCGGCTGCATTTCGAGAACGAGCCGGCCGAGGACCTGGCACGGGAACTGGCCGGAAAACTGCCCGAAGGCCTGGACCGGATATTCTTTGTCTCGGGCGGTTCGGAAGCGACGGAATCCTGCGTCAAGCTGGCGCGGCAATGGGCTGTCGCCACCGGACAGGCCAGCCGCTGGAAGGTGATCACGCGCTTTCCCTCCTATCATGGCGGCACGCTCGGGGCGCTCGCCGTCACCGGCGACGATGCGCTGGCCGAAACCTTTGCGCCGATGATGCAGGTCATGCCGACCGTGCCGGCGCCGGCCGCCTGGCGCGACCGCGACAATCTCTCGATGGAACAGCGCGGCATCCGTTACGCCGACATGCTGGAGGAGAAGATCCTCGCCGAGGGGCCGCAAAGCGTGCTCGCCTTCATCATGGAGCCGGTCGGCGGCGCTGCCACCGCGGCGCTGGTGGCGCCGGACAGCTATTATCCGCGCATCCGCGAAATCTGCCACCGCTACGGCATCCTGCTCATCCACGACGAAGTGATGAGCGGTGCCGGCCGCACCGGCAAATTCCTCGGCGGCGACCATTTTGACTGCAAGCCCGACATCGTCGCGCTGTCGAAGGGGCTGGGCTCGGGCTATGCGCCGCTCGGCGCGCTGGCCGCACCGATGCGGCTGGTGCAGCCGCTGCTCGCCTCCGGCGGCTTCCAGCATGGCCATACCTATGCCGGCAATCCGCTCGCCTGCGCCGCCGGGCTCGCCGTGCTTGGCGAAATGGATCGTCTCGACCTGATCCCCAATGCGGCTGACATGGGCGATCTTTTGATGGCTGAGTTGAAGGGCTTGGCCAGGCGGTTTCCGTTCGTCGCCGATGTGCGCGGCAAGGGTCTGCTGCTAGGCGCCGAGATGGTCGCCGACCCCGATACGCTGCGGCCGATCGCACCGGCGAAGAAGGCCACCCAGCGCCTGCTCGACCTCGCCTATGAGCGCGGCCTGATCATCTATGGGCGAAAGGTCAAGGGCGGCGTCGACGGCGACAATTTCATGGTGGCGCCGCCGATGATCGTCACGGCTGAGCAGATCGGCGAAATCGTCGCCATCATCGGTGACTCGCTGCAGGTGCTGGCCGGCGAACTCGACCTGCCGGTCGAAGGCTGAGAGCGAGCGATGGCGCCGCGAAAAGTCATCATCACCTGTGCCGTCACCGGCTCGGTGCACACGCCGTCGATGTCGCCGCATCTGCCGGTGACGCCGGACCAGATCGCCGAAGACGCAATCGCTGCTGCCGAAGCCGGCGCCTCGATCCTGCATCTTCACGCCCGCGACCCCGGGGATGGGCGGCCGACCGCTGATCCTGATGTGTTCATGCAGTTCCTACCGCGCATCAAGCAGGCGACATCAGCGGTGATCAACATCACCACCGGCGGCTCCTCGCTGATGACGCTCGACCAGCGGCTGGCCGCACCGCTCAGGGCCGAGCCCGAAATGTGCTCGCTCAACATGGGCTCGATGAATTTCGCGCTGTTCCCGATGCTCGACCGGCCAAGGGAGTGGCAGCACGACTGGGAGCCCAAGCTGCTGGAAGCGACACGCGACACGATCTTCAAAAACACCTTTGCCGACATGGAGACCGTGCTCGAAAGACTTGGAAAGGGCTGTGGCACACGCTTCGAATTCGAATGCTACGATGTCGGCCACCTCCACTCACTGGCGCATTTTCGCGATCGAGGTCTGGTGTCGGGACCTCTGTTCATCCAGTTCGTGTTCGGCATTCTCGGCGGTATCGGCGCCGATCCCGACAATCTGGTCCATATGAAGCGCATCGCCGACAAACTGTTCGGCGACAGCTACCAGTTTTCGGTGCTGGCCGCCGGGCGCCACCAGATGCCAATGATCTCGATTGCGGCGGCGATGGGCGGCAATGTCCGCGTCGGGCTGGAGGACAGCCTTTACGACGGCCGCCAGCTGGCAAAGTCCAATGCCGACCAGGTGCGCCGCATCCGCAGCGTGCTCGACGGGCTGTCGCTGGACGTCGCCACGCCCAATGAGGCGCGCGAGATGCTGGCGCTCAAGGGCGGCGATAGGGTAGCGTTCTGAGACGATGATTTGAGATGGTTGCGTTCCGTCCCACCCCCCTCTGGCCTGCCGGCCATCTCCCCCGCAAGGGGGAAGATCGGATGTCCCAGTCGTCTCCGCCAATCGTCAACGTTGCAGGACAGACGCTAAGAGCAAAGCTGCCAATCTCCCCCTTGCGGGGGAGATGTCCGGCAGGACAGAGGGGGGTGCCTGGGCGCCGAACCTCCAGTGACTGCCGATTTACCCAAAATCATCATCCGCCCCGGCCGCATCGACGACGTCGAAACCATCCACGCCGCACTCCTGCGGTTCGGAACCCATACCGGCGCGCATCAGGAAATCACCTCAACGCCTGAAGACCTGCGCACCTACGGCTTTGGCGAAAAACCTGCCTTCTCGACGCTGATCGCCGAAGTCGGCGGCGAGTTCGCCGGCCTGTGCCTGCATTTCCCAATCTTCTCGACCTGGATGGGGCGGCCCGGCGTCTATGTGCAGGACCTCTATGTCGAAGATCGGTTTCGCGGCCGCAGGATCGGCGAACGCCTGCTGCGGCGTGTCGCGAGAGAATGTCGGAAAGAGGGCGGCGCCTATCTCAGACTGTCCGTCGATACCGACAATCAAACCGCCAAGGCCTTCTACGAAAGGCTGGGCATTGCCTGGTCGAGCTACGAGCAGGTGCAAAAGATCGTCGGCGACGCGTTCTTTGCCTTCGCCGATGCGCCAGAGGAATGAGGGAAATCATGAAAGCCTTCTATGCCGAAGAACAGAAGCGCCACGATCCCAAGGCGTTCCTCTCCAGCGGCGCCCAAAAGCCCAATCCGGAAAAGCCGGAACGCGTCGAACGGCTGCTCGCCGGCGCCAAGGCTGCCGGCTGCACGATCGAACGGCCGAGAGATCACGGGCTTGGTCCGGTTGCCGCTGTGCATACGCCCGAATATCTCGATTTTCTCGAGCACATCTTCGCGCGCTGGCAGCGCATCGAAGGCGCTTCGGCCGAAGTGATCCCCAACATCCATCCGATCGCGCGGGGCGGCTCCTATCCGGCCTCGGCGGTCGGCCAGGCCGGCTACCACATGGCCGACACCGCTTGCCCGATCTCCGGCGAGACGTGGCGGAGCGCACTGTGGAGCGCCTGGAGCGCGGTCGAGGCCGCTGAGGCGGTGATGGGGGGCGCGCCGGCTGCCTATGCGCTCTGCCGTCCGCCCGGCCACCACGCCTTTGCCGATGTCGCCGGCGGCTTCTGCTTCATCAACAATTCGGCGGTCGCGGCACAGGTGCTCCGCAAGCAAGCTGCGCGGGTGGCGATCCTCGACGTCGATCTGCATCACGGCAACGGCACGCAAGGCATTTTCTACGTACGGCCGGACGTGCTCACCGTCTCGCTGCATGCCGATCCGGTGCGCTTCTATCCGTTCTTCTGGGGTCATGCCGACGAGCGCGGCGAAGGGCCTGGTCTCGGCTACAATCTTAACCTGCCGCTGGCGCGCAAATCCGGCGATGCCGCGTTCCTGGAAGCACTCGACGTGGCGTTCCAGCGCATCCGCGCCTTTGCGCCAGAAGCGGTGGTCGTGGCGCTCGGCCTCGACGCCTTCGAAGGCGATCCGTTCGGCGGACTTTCTGTAACAACACCGGGCTTCTCGCGCATCGGCGAGGCTATCGCCGGCCTTGGCCTGCCGACGGTGATCGTCCAGGAAGGCGGCTATCTCTGCGACGAACTCGGCGACAATCTTACTGCCTTCCTCACCGGGTTCGGCGGCGGCAAGAAGCGGTGATATCAGCCGGATGCCGCGTCAGGATCGCTCCTGCCGTAGCATCGCGATAACCCGATGCACGCTCTCCAGCGTCTCGTCGATCTCGGACGCCATATTGTAATGGGCGATGCCGATGCGCACGACACCCTGCTCGGCCGGAATGCCAAGCTGGTGAACGATCTCCCAGGCATAGTTGTGGCCGGACCACAGGAAGATGTTTTCCGCATTCATCTGCCGCACGATCGTCTCCGGCACGATGCCGTCGACGGTGAACGAAACCGTCGGCACGCGCTCTCCGACACGCGCCGGATCGGTGATGCCGTGGATGGTCAGGCCCGAAATGGCCGACAGGCCGTCGATCAGCTTTTGCGTCAACTGGTTTTCGTAAGCGATTGATATTTCGAACGCCCTGGCGATCTTGGCGCGGCGCGACGCATTCTCGCCTACCGTTCCGCCCAGCTCCGCAAAGTAATCGATCGCGGCCGTCAATCCGGCCATCAACTCAGTCTGCGGCGTGCCGAGTTCGAAGCGCTCCGGCAGAGCATTGGACGAACAGCGGCATTTGTACGGTTTTAGCGCGTCGATGACATCGAGCCTGCCCCACACTATGCCCATGTGCGGCCCGAAGAATTTATAGGCAGAACAGACCAGGAAATCGCAGCCGAGGTCCCTGACGTCGATCAGGCCGTGCGGCGCGAACTGCACGGCGTCGACATAGACCAGCGCACCGGCCTGTTTGGCGATGCGGGTCAGCGCCTTCACCCGGTTGACCGATCCGGTCAGATTGCTGGCGTGTTTCAAGGCGACAAGCCGCGTCCTGTCGGTGAGCAGCGCAGCCAGCGCCGCCTCCTCGATCTGCCAGCTCTGTTGGTCGAAAGCCAGCCAGCGGACGACGAGGCCAAGATCTTCGGCGAGTTGCAGCCATGGCGATACGTTGCCCTCGTGGTCCATGCGGGTGAGGACGATCTCGTCACCGGGTTTCATCGTACGACCGAGGGTGCGCGACATGTGGTAAGTCAGTGTCGTCATGTTGGCGCCGATGATGATTTCCTGCGGGCTTGCAGCACCGAGGAAATCGGCCATCGCCGCATGGGCGTCGTCGACGATCTGTTGCGCCGCAACCGTGGTTTCGAAGAAGCCGCCAAGATTGGCGTTTGTGGTCAGCAGGCAGCGTGACACCGCGTCGGCGACCGCTTGCGGCACCTGCGTGCCGGCTGGGTTGTCGAGATAGATGCGGCGACGGCCCTTGTCGGTCAGCGACAGTGCCGGAAATTTCTCGCGCACGACCTCAATCGGAAAATTCACTTTTTCCCTCTCCCTACTGTAATCGTTGAGCAATCGCACCTTGCAATCGCCGGGAAGCAGCTCACGGACACGGGTTGCCGACACGCTGGTGGATTGCGTCGACCGCCTTCTGCATATCCTCGGTCCAGACGACATCGGCGGAAGACAGCGCCATTTCGAGCTGCGGAAGGGTCGTCGCGCCGATGATGCTCGAAGTGACGAAGGGCCGGCTTGTGACATAGGCGTTGGCAAACAATGCCGGCTCCATGCCGAAAGAGCGCGCCAGTTCGTTGTACTCGAGCTGCGCCTCCGCGGCATTGGGCGTCTCGTAGCGCTGGCCGCGGTTGAAAAGCTGAGAACGCGAGCCTTGCGGCCGCGCGCCATGGTCGTATTTGCCGGTCAGGTAGCCTTGCGCCAGCGGCGAATAGGCGAGCAGGGAAACCTGTTCGCGCTCGCAGACCTCGGCAAGATTCACCTCGAAGCCGCGGTTGACGAAATTATAGGCGTTCTGCAGCGACGCCAGGCGCGGGCCGACCCCTTTGTCGGCTTCGGCGATGAACCGCATGACGCCCCAGGAACTCTCGTTCGACAGGCCGAAATGGCGGATTTTTCCGGTCTTCACCAATTCGTCGAAGACCGCGAGCGTCTCGGGAATCGGCGTCTCGCCGCCCCGTGTAGCGGCGGAATCGGCCCGCAGCGGCACGGCACCGACGCGGTTCGGATTGGCGCCCCATGGCACGTCCCGTTCCGGCCAATGGATCTGATAGAGATCGAGATAATCGGTGTTGAGCCTGGTCAGCGATTTTTCGACGGCATCGAAGATGTCGGCGCGCACCAGCTTCGACGGGCGATCGCCGCGAAACCATGTGTTGGCGGTGCGGCCAACCACCTTCGAGGCGAGGATCACCTGATCGCGGTTGCCCTTCGCTTTCATCCAGCTGCCGATGATCTTCTCGGTCCAGCCTTGCGTCTCCGCCTTGGGCGGGATCGGGTAGAGCTCGGCAGTATCGATGAAGTTGACGCCGCGCGAAAATGCCAGATCCATCTGGGCGTGGCCATCCGCTTGGGTGTTCTGCTGACCCCAGGTCATCGATCCCAGGCAAATCTGGGAAACAAGAAGATCGGTCCGACCAAGGCGGCGTTTTTGCATGGAATTTTCTCCGGCGGGAACTCTTTTGCGCGGTTGCGCGGGAAGGAAGCCGCAGCATACAGGAATGCGCGGGCTGTCTCCAACCCCGCCGCCAGGGGCTAGCGCCTTTTCCGAGAGGCCGAAGCAGGCGCTCGACGAAGTCAAAAAATCAGTGCGGCATGGCTGCCATGCAAATGCTGCACTGCACAATTGTCATGATTTGCCTATATTGCGACTCGGGGAGGACCAACCAGGGGCTTCGATCATGGGTTTCCTCACTGAAATGTTCGCCCGTCCGCGTCCACAGGAACATCTGCGCTACCGCGCGGCTCTGGCGCTGCTTCATTCGATGAGCAATGCCGACCGTGCCGACATCGGCATCAAACCAGCCGATTTTCCGCGCGTCGCTCGCGAAATGTCCACACGTTAGTCACGGATATCCCGGCTCGACCGGGATATCTCCTCGCCAATTCTTCAACGCGATCCCATGAAAATCGCCTTGCTCAGCGGCACGCCATTGTGGCGCAGGATGTCGTAGGCGGTGGTCACGTGGAAATAGAAATTGGGGATGGCGAGATGCAGCAGATACTGCATGCCGGCCATCGAGAATTCGCGCTGGCCAAGCTTCAGTTCGATCATTCTGTCATCGGAGCCGTCCATATCGGCAGCCGAGAATGTCGCCAGAAGGTCGACGGTCTTGGCGATGCGCGCCTGGAGATCGGCAAAGCTCGCCTCGTTGTCTTCATATTTCGGCACCTCGCGACCGGCAAGCCGCGACGGCGCGCCCTTGGCGTGGTCGGTCGCGATCTGCACCTGTCTGGTCAACGCATACATGTCCGGCGCCAGCCTCGACGTCAAAAATACCTGCGGATCAATCTTGCGGTCGAGCGCATTCTGCTCGGCGATGTTCAGCACGTTGGATAGCGCCTTCAACCTGGCCGAAAACACCGGCACGGACGCTTCGTACATCGATATGGTCACGAGACTCTCCTATCCCGGCGGGAACGCCGACGGCGGTGACCTAGCGCCTCCGCGGGCGAATCTTCAAGCGTCACCGCGTCGCCGCAATCGGTATGATAGGATTTCCCATCCGGTGGAGATTCCCGATGAGAAGCGCCTTTTTCGCAGCGACCGCTTTTTTCTCCCTTGCCGTGACAGGCCAGCCAGTGCTCGCCGCCGAAGCGCCTTATGTCGACGACAGGTCGGACGCAGAAGCGGTCATCCGCTCGTTCTACAGCGCCATCAACCGGCAAGAATTCGCGCGCGCCTGGGACTATTTCGGCGACACCAGGCCGGCCAAGGATTTCGACGCCTTCGTCAAGGGCTATGACGGCACCGAAAGAGTCGAGGTCAAAACCGGTGGCGTGTCCGAAGACGGTGCGGCCGGCAGCATCTATTACAATGTTCCGGTCGCCATCCGGGCGACAGTCAAGGACGGCAGCGAAAATGTCTTTGCCGGCTGCTACACGCTGCGCCAGGTCAACGCCTCGATCCAGGAACCGCCATTCCGCCCGATCCTTATCGACAAGGGCGCGCTGAAACCGTCCAAGGCCGAATTCGAGGACGCCGTGCCGGCAAGCTGCGGCGACGCACCGCCGCCGCCGAAGAAGGATGCGGCGCTGGAGCAGGCCAAGAAGGCGTTTGCTGCCACTTATGGCGACCAGTGCGACAAGGAAATGCCTGGCGGCGAGCCCTTGGGGGAGCCGGACGCCTACTCCCTCCGCTACAAGGACGCGGGCGCCGAGGCCGATCAGCCCGAACGCGAGATGCGGCTGTTTCGCTTCTTCTGCTCGATGGCTGCCTACAATGAGAGTGCCGTCTACTATGTCTACGACGATGTGTCAGGCGTCCGGCAGCTGCAGTTCGCCTCGCCGGAGCTCGATATCCACTATGAGAACGACGATAGCGAAGGCAAGGTCGAGGCGATCAACGTCACCGGCTTCCAGACCGACGACCAGCTGGTCAATTCCGAGTATGACGACGCCACCAAGACGATCTCGTCGCTCAACAAGTGGCGCGGTGTCGGCGATGCCGCGTCGGCCGGCACCTATCTGTTTCGCAACGGCAAATTCTCGCTGGTGCAGTACGATGTCGACGCCTCCTATGACGGCGAGATCAACCCGCAGACAGTGGTGGACTACAACACCGCGCCTTAAGGGGCCTTCGACAGCATCCAGTTAAGTGTGCCGCGCCAGTCGGTCATGCGGATCGGTGTACCGTGCGTTCCGGTCTCGAAGCGGACAAAGCGGGCCGGATAGATTTTCGATTTGGCCTGGATCGAACGGAAGAAGGCTTCCTGTTGCCCGACTGGAAACACCGGGTCCTTGCTGCCTTGGCCAAAGAAGACCGGAACACGGCGCTTGAAGGCCGGGCTCGAGAAGAAACTTTCATCCCACAGCGAACCGAGCAGCAGCAGCCCGCCGATGCGGCCGCCAGTATCCTTGCGGGCGGCTAGCTTCCAGCACAGTGCGCCGCCCATCGAGCCGCAGGCAACAAAGATCTTCGCGCCCGGCGACCGTTCGGCATAGTGGCCGATCAGCGCGGCGATTTGGGCAGCACCTGTGTCGCCGAAATCGGAAAAGTCCGGTGACAGATAGAGGCCGCCATTGCCGGCCATCAGGTTCTTGATGCGGTTGAAATTGCCGCCGAAGGTGAAATCGTCGACGCCCTGCTTACGGCTGCCGCCCTGCCCGTGCAAATAGAGCACGATGATGCCGGCGCCTTGTGTGCGACCGACGGCGACGTGGCGGATATTGCCGGCGTCGGTCTTCAGCAGCAGATCCTGCTGCACCTTGCGCACACCGGTGTCGACATACTGCGCCTCCGCGCGACGCTCCGGCACCTTGTCGCGAGCGTTGATATCGCGCAGCTCGCGATAGTCAACGACAGTATAGGCGCCCTCGGACGAGAGGATGGCCGGATAGGCGAACAGATCATCCTTGAACGGCTTTAATTCGACGGCATCGGTGTAAACGGCGCAAGAAAACAGGAAAAATATTGAAGTCAGTAGAGCGCATAGGACGGTTCGAATAGCCATCCCTCAGGCATGCGTTTTTCGGCCCCGGTTTGTCAATCCTGCAGCACGCCGCCGGCGCCTTCCAGCGCCTCGGGGGTGTCGACATCGATGGACGCTGCCTTGCCGATCTCGACATCGATGACATCGAGCCCCTCGGCCTCGACCAGATGGCGCGCGCCGGTATCGCCTTCCAGATGAGCGTTCGCCGCAAACAGCGAACGCGGCAGCAACACAGGGTTGCCTCGCTTTCCCTTATGCGAGGCGCGCACGACCGATCGGCCCTCGGATTTGCGGAAAGCATCGATCAGCCTGTCGAGGTCGGCTGACGCGACGCCAGGCATGTCGCCAAGCACGATCATGGCGCCGGCAGCATCGTCGCTGACCTGCGCGATGCCGGCCTTCAGCGATGACGACAGGCCCTCGGCGAAATCCGGATTATCGGCGAAAGTCACATCCAGTCCCGACAACGCGGCGCGTACACGCTCACGCTGATGGCCGGTGACGACGATGGTATCAGAAGCTTTAGAGCCGAGCGCGCGTTCGGCGCTGCGGCGCACCAGCGGTTTTCCGTCGAACAGCGCCAGCAGCTTGTTCGGGCCGCCCATGCGGCTGGAGCGGCCGGCGGCCAGCAGCACGATATCGACCTTCAACTCGGCACTCTCAGACTTTGGCGCCGGCAGCGGCTCGCGCGGCTGTGGCCGGGTCGGGATTTCCATCAACAGACCGCCGACACCCATGCCGGCAATATCCTTGGCCGTTACGTCGAGGCCGGCGATCAACCGGTCGAGAACCCAGTCGAAGCCGTTCTCCTTGGGGCTGCGGGCGCAGCCCGGCGCGCCGATGACGTGCTTGCCGGCAAGCGTGCCGAGCACCAGGAGATTGCCGGGATCGACCGGCATGCCGGCGCGGATGACGGTGCCGCCAGCCTTCTCGATCGCTGCCGGGACGACGTCGCCAAAATCGCTCATCGCCGATGCGCCGAAGATCACCACGATGTCGTTGTCACGCGCCAGCGAGCCCGAAGCCTCCGCAACAGCGCCAACGTCGTGCGGCGTGCGGCGCTCGGCCGTCAGCCGGCCACCCGAGCGCGCCAGACGGGCTTCGGTGACCCGCAGCGTCTTGTCGAGCACACTCGGCTTGATGCCGGGCAGAACCGTCTGGATGACGCCGACACGCACCGGTTGATAGGCATTGACGGCAAAGATCTCGCCGCTGGCGCAGATCCTTGCCACCGCGTCGACCAGGGCGGAAGCAACGGCGAAGGGAATGATCTTCACGGTTGCGACCATCTGGCCATTTTCGACCGGCGCGTGCTGCGCCAGCGTGGCGATGGTGATGGTCGGATCGACGGCGTTGATGGCGTTGATCATCGCGGCATCGACCGTGAAGATGCCGGCCGCCTGGGCGTGTAGATTAACCCGGCCGGTCGCGGCGGGCTTCGCCTCGACATTGCGATGGATCATGCTTTCGGCGATCTTTTCGGCGGCAGCGTCCTCGCTCAAATCATCGGGAGCAAGAACAGCCGCGACAACCTGCGAAATCCCTGCTGACTTGAGCAAAGACACATCCTCGGCGCTCAGCCTGTGTGCCTTGCGCAAGCGCCGTTCTCCGGCCGTGGTGGCATGCGCCAGCACCGCACCCTCGGCTGTGTCGATCGGGATCGAGCCGAACTTCACGCCGCCGCGTCCGTAGAGCGCCGTGCGTCCTTTTGGACGCGCAAAGGACGCTTTACTGCTTTGACTCTACGCATCGTGCTTCTCCAAACTCGATTCCGATTTTCGGGCCGATGCGGTAGCTTCGAGGCCGCGCGAACGAAACGCCTGGATAGTTTGCGCCAACACAGCCACAGCTATTTCGGCCGGGCTCGCGGCACCGATGTCGAGACCGATCGGCGCGTGGATGCGGGCGATCTGGTCGGCGGTCGCGCCCAATGCCAGCAGGCGCTCAACCCGCTTCGCATGGGTCTTGCGGCTGCCAAGCGCACCGACATAGAAGCAGTTGGCGTCGAGCGCCGCCTTCAGCGCGAAATCGTCGATCTTCGGATCATGGGTGACGGCGGCCAGCGCCGTAAAGCTGTCGAGCGGCTGGCGCTTCAGGAAATCCTCCGGCCATTCGGCATGCAGCGCGACATCGGGAAAGCGGTCTGCGGTGGCAAAGGCCGTGCGCGGATCGACGATCTCCACGGGATAGCCGGCGATCCTGGCCATCGGCGCCAATCCCTGGCTGATATGGACTGCGCCGATCACCACCAGGCGCGGCTGCGGCAGATAGGCGTTGAGGAAGAAGGTTCGCCCTTCAGCCTCGACCGACCCGGAATTGCCTGATCGAAACGCCTTGGCGATCGCAGCGCCCAATTCGCCGGCGACCTGATCGCCCTCCCGAACGATACGATCGCGGTCATCGCCGAGATCGGTGACCAGGATCACCGCGCGGCGGGCGCGGCGTTCGGCGTTCAGCGTCTTCAGCGCGTAGGGATCCATCGAAATATCTCTTGTTCAAGCATGATTCTTGTCCGCAAACCGGTTCCCGCTTTGCGGGATCATGCTCTCTTTTTTAAGCATGATTCTTGTCCGCAAACCGGTTCCCACTTTGCGGGATCATGCTCTCTATTTTAAGCATGATTCTTGTCCGCAAACCGGTTCCCACTTTGCGGGATCATGCTTCTAACCCAACCGCTCGACATAGACCTTGATGCGGCCGCCGCAGGACAGGCCGACCTGCCATGCGGTTTCATCGGCAACGCCGAATTCCAGCATCTTTGCCTTGCCGCTGTCGATGACGTCGATCGCCTCGGTGACCACCGCGCCTTCGACGCAGCCGCCCGAGACGGAGCCGTGGAAATTGCCTTCCGCGTCGATGACAAGGTGGCTGCCTACCGGGCGCGGCGCCGAGCCCCAGGTCTCGACCACGGTGGCAATGGCGACATCCTTGCCGTCTTTCATCCAGCCTTCCGCGATGATCAGCGGATCGCGCGCCTCATCGAGATAAATGCTGTTTTCCATCACCGTTTCTCCCTGAGAAAACATATGACTATGCTGCGCCTCTCGCGCCACCCTCAATCCATCTGCGTGGGTCGACGGAGCGCGCCGAAGTCTTGTCCAGCGACGCGCACAGATCGGCGAGCGCATCGAGGTTGTGCACCGAGCGGAATTCGTCGACATGCGGTAGCATCGCCTTGACGCCGCGGGCGCGCGCCTCGAAGCCGTCGAAGCGCAGCAGCGGGTTCAGCCAGATCAGCCGCCGGCAGGATTTGCGCAGGCGCTCCATTTCCGCCGACAGGCCGGCAACGTCGTCGCGCTCCAGCCCGTCGGTGATCAGGAGAACCACCGCACCCTGCCCCAGCACACGCCGCGACCACAGCCGGTTGAATTCGCCCATCGTATCGCCGATGCGGGTGCCGCCCGACCAGTCCATCACAGCCGCCGAACAGTCGGCGAGTGCTGCGTCGGGATCGCGATGGCGCATCTGCCGCGTCAGATTTGTCAGCCTGGTGCCGAAGACGAAGGCGTGCACGCGCCGGCGCTTTTCGGTCAGCGCATGCAAAAAATGCAGGAAGATGCGCGTGTACTGGCTCATCGAACCGGAAATATCGGCAAGCACGACCAGCGGCGGGTGAACCTCGCGCGGCGATCGAAATTTCGGCAGGATCAATTCGCCGCCGGTGCGCGCAGCGGAACGCATCATGGCGCGCGGATCGATACGGCGACCGTGCGCATTGGATTTGAAGCGGCGTGTCCTGACCATGTCGAAGGGCAGCCGCAACTCGGCGATCGCCTTCTTGGCGTCGATCATCTCGGCGGCGTTCATCTGGGCAAAATCCTTGCCCCTCAGCACCTCGTTGCCGGAAAATGTGAAGCGGGCGTCGACCTCGATCTCGGGGATTTCCTGCGCCGGCTGGTTCTTCTGGTGGCCCTCGAACATCGCCTGGCTGACGCGGTTTTCCGCAGCCCGCGGCTTTTGCTTCTCGCGATTGTTCGGCGCCACCGGCGAAAACATCGCCAGCATCTTTTCGATCAGCTCGTGCGATTTCCAGAACAGCCGGAAGGTTTCGTCGAAGGTGGGGTGGTCCTCGTGCCGCGACACCAGCACGGCGTGCAGCGTCCAGTAGAAATCGTCGCGGGAACCGATGCCGGCGGCCAGCACCGCCTCGATCGCATCCTTGACCGAGGCCGGGCCGACCCGCATGCCGGCCTTCCGCAAGGTGCGGGCGAAATAGACGATGTTATCGGCGATCCGCCCGTCCGGCGCGGCCTCTTTCGGCTCGGGATGCGGCGTTGCCATCGCCCTACTCCGCCGCCGAAAGCTCGGCCTTCACCTCGTTGAGGATGCGCCGGCCTTCGCCCTGTTCGATACGGGCAATGTCGTCCTGGTATTTCAACAGCACGCCGATCGTATCGGAAACGGTTTCCGGATCGAGCGCCACCTTGTCGAGTTCGGTCAGCGCGCCGGCCCAGTCGATGGTCTCGGCAACACCCGGCACCTTGAACAGCTCGATCTGGCGCAGCTTCTGGATGAACGAAACCACCTCGGCCGAGAGCCGGCTGTTGGCCTGCGGCACTTTCCGGCGCACGATTTCCAGCTCGCGCTCGGCATTCGGATAGTCGACCCAGTGATAGAGACAGCGGCGCTTCAGCGCGTCGTGGATCTCGCGGGTGCGGTTGGTGGTGATGATGACGATCGGCGGCTCCTCCGCCTTGACCGTGCCGAGCTCGGGCACCGTCACTTGGAAGTCGGAGAGGATTTCGAGCAGGAACGCCTCGAAGGCCTCGTCGGTGCGGTCGAGCTCGTCGATCAGGAAGACCGGGGCGGCGCCCGCCTTGCCTGTCAGCGCGTCGAGCACCGGGCGGCGGATCAGGTATTTTTCGGAAAAGACGTTGCGCTCCATGTCGGAGCGGTCGACCTTGCCGGCCGCCTCCTCCATGCGGATCTCGATCATCTGCGCGGCGTAATTCCACTCGTAGACGGCCGAGGAGACATCGAGGCCTTCATAGCATTGCAGGCGGATCAGCCGGCGGCCGAGCGCTTGCGCCAGCACCTTGGCGATCTCGGTTTTGCCGACGCCGGCCTCGCCCTCGAGGAACAGCGGCCGATTCATGCGCAGCGACAAGAACAGCACGGTCGCCAGCGACCGGTCCGCCACATAGTCCGCACCGGTCAGGAGATCGAGCGTCTCGTCGATCGTCCGCGGCGTAGGGCGTGGTTTCAACCCAGTCATTCTCTCTCCGTGGGTGCGGCCCATCCAGAGCCTCTACAGAGCGTGATAGCCGCGGTCGTGATAGATCAGCGGCCGCAAATTATCGCCGATACGCAGGCCTGTCACCTTGCCAAAAAGCACGCGGTGGGTGGCCAGATCCTTGGTATCGATCAGTTCGCAGTCGAACACGGCGAGCGCGCCCTTCAGCGTCGGCGCGCCGGTCGAGATTATATCCCACTCGCCGAGCGCGAAGCGTTCGGCGACGGGCAGGCCGGTGAGGCCGGAAAAGCCGACCGACAGCGCCTCCTGGTCCGAAGCCAGCGTGTTCAAGGCGAACCTGCCATTCTTCACGAACGGCTCATTCTTGGGATTTTCGCGATTGAGGCAGACCAGGATGGTCGGCGGCGTGTCCGACACCGAACAGGCTGCAATGACAGTCGCACCGCGCCTGCCGGCGGAACCATCGGTGGTGACCACATGGACGTGGCCGGCAAAATGGGCCATCGCGTCGCGATAGGCCTGCGGCCCTATGTCGTTCTTCTTCAGCACCGGCGATTTCCATTGGTTTGAAGCGAGATGAACCGAACCGTTATATATGGCGGCATATTGCATGCCACAAGCGAAGTGGTTGACATGCATCCTGAATTTCGCGTGTTGCGTGAAAGCTGACCAGCCTTTAGGTCTTGGCAGGAAGTGGCGCCGGCAAACACGCGACCGGCGCGGAGGAATTCTTCGCACGCATGCGACCCCGGACAATAGGCACGACAACGACAATAGCGGTGCTGGCCTGGCTGTCTCTCGCCGGTGATGCGAACGCTGAGACGCTGCTGGTCGGCGTCGCAGCACCACTGTCCGGGCCGTCGGCGATGCTTGGCAAACAGATCGAGGCGGGCGCCGTCCTGGCGGCAGCGGCGAATGACGCTCAACTCAAGGTTGTCGACGACGCCTGCACGGCCAATGGCGGGGCTACCGCGGCGAGGGAATTCGTTGCGGCGAAAGTCGGCGTGGTCGTCGGCTTCCTCTGCACCGAGGCGATCGAGGCGGCACTGCCGATCCTGAAGGACGCCAACATACCGGTCATCACCGTCGGCGTGCGCACTGAAAGCCTGACCGACCGGCGCGCCAAGACCGGCTGGCCGATCTTTCGGCTTGGGCCGCGCGGCGATGACGAGCGCAACGCTGTCGCCTCCAACCTCACCCGCCAATGGCAGAACGAGCTGTTCGCCATCATCGACGACGGCACGATTTACGGCCGCGAAATCGCCGAGACGCTTCGGGCGGCAGCCGAGCAGGCGGCACTGAAACCGGTGTTCGTCGACACATTCAGGCCGCAGCTCGACAACCAGATCGGACTGATCGGGCGGCTGAGGAAGGCCGGCGCAACGCATGTCTTCGCCGGCGGCGACGGCGAAGACATCGCCATCATGGGCCACGACGCCGGCCAGCTCGATGCCGGCATCATTTTTGCCGGCGGCGAAGCGCTGCGCACAGCGCCCGGCGAGGTGCCTTATGCCACGGGCACGCTGATGATTGCGCCGCCCGAATGGGCCGATGTCGCCGATTCCAGGGTGCTCGAAAGCTTTGCCGCACAAAAGATCGTGCCGGACGGCTACACGGTGCCGGCCTATGCGGCGGTCGAGATCGCCAAGGCGGCGACGGCCCTGGCGGAAACCTCCGGCAAGCCACTGGCCGATGCGCTCGCCGCGCATGACTTCAGCACCGCGATCGGACCGATCCGCTTTGACGGCAAGGGCGACTTGACCGAAAACCTTTATCGGGTCTTCCGTTTCAACGGCGCAAGTTTCGTGCCGGCGGAGGCCAAATGATGTTTCGCCCAGGGCCGCGCAATCTCATCACCGACGTCGCCGGCCTGCGTGTCGGCAACGCATCCGATGCGAGGCTGAAATCAGGGGTGACCACCATCGTCTGCGACGAGCCGGCAGTGGCCGGTGTGCAGATCCTGGGCGGCGCGCCCGGCACCCGCGAGACCGACCTGCTCGAGCCGCACAATTCGATCGAGGTGATCCATGCCGTGGTGCTTTCGGGTGGCTCGGCTTACGGCCTCGATGCCGCCTCCGGCGTGCAGGCGGCACTGCGCGAAAACGGCGTCGGCGTGGAGGTCGGCGGCTTTCGTGTGCCGATCGTGCCGGCGGCGATCCTGTTCGACCTGCGCAACGGCGGCGACAAGGACTGGGGCCGCTATCCGCCCTACCGCGAACTCGGCTATGAGGCGGCACAGGCAGTCGGCATCGATTTTCCGCTTGGCACGGTCGGCGCCGGCACCGGTGCCCTGAGTTCCGGCCTCAAGGGCGGCCTCGGATCGGCCTCGACGGTGCTCGACAGCGGCGTCACCATCGGCGCACTCGCCGCCGTCAATCCGACCGGCTCGGTGACGATCGCCCGAAGCAGGCACTTCTGGGCAGCGCCCTTCGAGATCGGCGACGAGTTCGGCGGGCTTGGTTATCCCGCGCCGATGCCGGAGGATGCAAAAAGAATCCTGCTGAAATTTCGCGACAAGCACGTCGGAGGCAACACGACCATCGCCGTCATCGCCACGGACGCCGTCCTCACCAAGGCCGCCGCCAAACGCCTGGCGATATCAGCGCATGACGGCTTCGTGCGCGCCATTTGGCCGACACACACGCCGGCCGACGGGGATCTGGTTTTCGCGCTGGCGACCGGCAAGAGCGGCATCGAGCTCGCGCCCAACGACGCCATCGAGCTTTACGCCGCGGCCGGCGCCACCATGGCGCGCGCCATCAGCCGCGGCGTCTTTGCCGCGACGCCCGCCGATGGCGACCTGTTTCCGGTCTGGTCGTCGCGCTGAATGCGGGCTGCCTGGCCCGTCATCAGGTGGGGTCGGATTTTTCTTCCTCGAACGTGACCGCGACATCCGAATTTGCCGACAGCCGCACTTTCTGGCCCTCGACTTCGGCTAAGAGGCTGAGCGGAATGAAGTGATGATGCCCCCTGTGGGCGCCCTCGCCGCTGTCGCGCTTGGTCAGCTTGATTCGTTGTCCCTCAACCTTGTCGACAGTGCCGACATGGACGCCGTCGGCGCCGATCACTTCCATATGTTCGCGAATGCTGGCTGCATCGGTCATTGTGGGTTCTCCATTTCAAGCTGCCAACATAAACAAATGACGGCACGATTGGATGCATCGGGTTTGCGTCTCAGAGGGCACGACGATTTGACGATGTCGTGATAGTGATCGAAACAACGCTGGCTGCTCAACGGAAATCCGATGCGAATTCTCGTCCTGTTTGCTGTGTCCCTCCTTGCCCAGTTTGCAACTTCGCTCGCCGCGCATGCCGGCGATGTTGCCGAGCTTGAAATCCTCGGCTTTACTGGGGATGGCGGCGCCTTCGCCTTCGAGGAGTATGGTGTCCAGGACGGGTCGGGGTTTCCCTATGCCAATCGCTATTACATCAACACCGCCGACGACAGTTTTCTCAAGGGCACACCGATCAGGGTGCGGCTTGACGACGAGAACGCAACGCTCGACGCGGCGCGCCTTGCAGCCCGGCAGAAAGGTGAAGCTATCATCAAACAGGCGGAATTGACCGCGAATCGCGGCATCACCGCCGGCTCCAACCCGGTGACCGAGCTTTCGGCCGATCCGTTCCGCATGGTGGTCAACCCGCGGCCGATCTTTTCGCCGGTCGATGATCCGCTCGAGTTCCGGCTCGACGAGATCGGCATGAACGATACCGAAACCTGCCAGAGCCTTGGCGAGATCAACGGCTTTCGCCTGTTGCGCATCGAGGCGAAAGACGGCGGCAAGACTGAGCTCCTGCACGAAGACAAGTCGATCCCCAAAAGCAGGGGCTGCCCGAACGGCTATCGAATCGGCGCGGTGCAGACATTTTCGTTGCAGGGTCTCAGCGCCTATGCCGTGCTGATCGCGGTGCGCCAGCACGGCTTCGAAGGGCCGGACTATCGCTGGATCGCGGTGACCGGCCGGCTGTGACGTCGCTCCCCGCCATACGCAACGGCGTCCTGGATCGTATCCGCAAGGCCTTGCCATTGCCGGGCGCCGCAGTTTGCGGCGCCCTGCTGTGGGCCGCAGCGATGGGCGCCAGCGCGCTTGTCAATCTGCTGCTGGACGACTGGGTGACCCCGGCAAATATCCGCTTCGTCTCGTTGCTCTATGCGGCGGGCGGTGCGCTGGCCTTTCCGATTGGCCTGTTCCTGGCGCGGCTCGTCTCGCTCGGAAGGCATTGGCAAGTAGCCTTGGCGGCCGCGTTTGTCTGCCTTCTTGCCACCACGATCGGCTTCACCGGTGGGCTCTTTGCGCTGCAATACCGGTCCTACTATGCCCAGTGGCATGAACCTGCACTGACCATTGGCTGGTCCATCCAGTTCGTGCACACCATGGCAACGGCGTTCTATCAATTCATCGTGCTGGGCATCCGGCTTTATTTTCCGCTCGGTTTCATCGCGCTTGCTCTCGCCAGCATCTGGTTTGCGCGGCAGCAGCGTTGAGCATTTTGTCTGCCTCTGTTACGACGCGGGCGAACGCCCTCGCAAGTCAGGACTGACCGATGATCCCTCGCTACTCCCGGCCGGAAATGGTGGCCATCTGGTCGCCCGAAACCCGGTTCCGCATCTGGTTCGAGATCGAGGCCTACGCTTGCGACGCGCTGGCGGAGCTCGGCGTGATCCCGAAGGAGGCCGCCAAAACCATTTGGGAAAAAGGCGCGGCCGCGAGGTTCGACGTCGAGGCGATCGACGAGATCGAGCGCGTCACCAAGCACGACGTCATCGCCTTCCTCACCCACCTCAGCGAATTCGTCGGGCCGGACGCCCGCTTCATTCATCAGGGCATGACGTCCTCGGACGTTCTCGACACCTGCTTTGCCGTGCAGCTCACCCGCGCTAGCGACATCCTTCTGGCCGACATCGACGGCCTGCTTGCGGCGCTCAAGCGCCGCGCCTTCGAACACAAGGATACCGTCACCATCGGTCGCAGCCACGGCATCCATGCCGAGCCGACCACCTTCGGCGTCAAGCTGGCGCAGGCCTATGCCGAATTCTTGCGCTGCCGCGAGCGGCTGGTGCACGCGCGCGAGGATATTGCGACATGCGCCATCTCAGGTGCTGTCGGCACCTTCGCCAATATCGATCCCTATGTCGAAGAGCATGTGGCGAAGAAACTCGGATTGAAGCCGGAGCCGGTGTCGACGCAGGTGATCCCGCGCGACCGCCATGCGATGTTCTTTGCGACGCTCGGTGTCATCGCCTCGTCGATCGAACGGCTGGCGACAGAAATCCGCCATCTGCAGCGCACCGAGGTGCTGGAGGCTGAAGAGTATTTTTCGCCCGGGCAAAAGGGCTCGTCAGCGATGCCGCACAAGCGTAACCCGGTGCTGACCGAAAACCTCACCGGGCTTGCGCGCATGGTGCGTTCGTTCGCGATGCCGGCGATGGAGAACGTGGCGCTCTGGCACGAGCGTGACATTTCGCATTCGTCGGTCGAGCGCATGATCGGCCCGGATGCGACTGTTACGCTCGATTTCGCGCTGTCGCGGCTGACCAGTGTCATCGACAGATTGCTCGTCTATCCCGACAACATGCTGAAGAACATGAACAAGTTCCGCGGCCTTGTGCATTCGCAGCGTGTGCTGCTGGCGCTGACCCAGGCCGGCGTCAGCCGTGAGGACGCCTACCGGCTGGTGCAGCGAAACGCCATGAAAGTATGGGAGCAAGGCGCTGATTTCCTTGAGGAACTTTTGGCCGACAAGGAGGTCACCGCAGCCTTGCCCGAGGCCGAAATTCGTGAAAAATTCGACCTTGGCTATCATACCAAGCATGTCGACACGATCTTCAAGCGCGTGTTCGGAGAAGCGTGAGGCTACGCGGATTTGACCGGTCCTAGCCGGCGCCAGGCTGGAGCACCCTCATCCGACCTCGCGGAGCCTGTCCTCGGGCTTGCCGGAGGCAAGACCCGTGGGCGAGGCCACCTTCTCCCACAACAAGGGGAGAAGGTAAGACGGCATAGACCTCGCCGCACCGTCAGGTTCGAAGAATCAAGCCTTGCCGGGAACGGTCCTGATCACCGTTCCCCATGGGTCCTCGCGGGTCGTTGCATCAGTCACATTGTTCGAACGCATTTCGACCCAGGCGAGGCCGGACCGGGAAGGATCGCGCCGGCCGGCACCGGAACTCTGCCAGGCATTGGCGCCGATGTGGTGGTGGTAGCCGCCTGATGACAGGAACACCGCGGCGTCACCATATTTCGCCATGGTATCGAAGCCGAGTTCCTGGTGCCACCAGGCCTCGGCGTCTTCCGGGCGACCGACGCGCAGATGGACATGGCCGATGATGCTGTTGTCCGGCATGCCATGCCAGCCGGCATCGCCGGCCGGCACGTCGGCGACGACCGACGAAATATTCAGCCGTTCGGTCGCCATCGCTATCTTGTCGCCATTCCACTTCCAGTCCTCATGGCGGCGGTCGGCATAGATCTCGATGCCGTTGCCTTCAGGATCGGTCAGGTAGAGCGCCTCGCTGACCAGATGGTCGGAAGCGCCGTCGATGCCGATATTGTTGGCGATGGCGTGGTTGATCCAGCGCCCGAGGTCGGCCCGGCTGGGCAGCAGGAAGGCAGTGTGAAACAGGCCGGCACTGCGCGGATCGTCGGGCTTCGCCGCTGCATCCGCCTCGATGTCGAGCAAGGAACGATTGGCGGCGCCCAACGTGATCGTGCCGCCGGCGCGGCTCAGTTCCCGCAGCCCGACGACGTCACGATAGTAAGCGGCCAGGCTTTCGGCATTCCGCGCGCGCAGCCCGACGCGGGCAACGCTGACCGGGGTCGTGGCGGCAAAAGGCAATTCGCTCATCAAAGTCTCCGTTTGGGCGGCCTTCGACGAGATCCCCAAAGCCAGGAGCCCGGCGCCACCTACCATCGTACGTCGTGTCAGTTCCAAAATCCTGGTTCTTATTACACGGCTGTTTCTTTTCCCGATGACAGATCGTCTTTCGCGATCGTTCACACAAGACGCCAAGAAGCGAACATGGCGTTCACAATTATGAGCAATCGCAAATGATCAGACCCAGTTGTGCATGATCTTGTCCAAAAACCCCTTCACACTTTTGGGATCATGCGCGGTTGCACGAAACCGTGTCCCTCGCTACATGCGCGCCATGAAAGTCAGGGATGCAGACATTCTCATCGTGCCGGGCTACACCAATTCGGGCCCCGACCATTGGCAGAGCCGCTGGCAATCGAAATTGTCGACGGCGCGCCGCGTCGAGCAGGCGGAATGGTCGAAGCCAGTGCGCGAAGACTGGACGGCGAGCGTGGCGAAGGCGGTCAACGAGGCCGAGCGACCGGTCGTTGTCGTCGCGCATTCGCTCGGCGTCGCCGCCGTGATCCAGGCAATGCCCCAGTTCCAGCGTCCGGTCGCCGGAGCCTTCTTCGTGGCGCCGCCCGACGTCGCCAACCCTGAGATAAAACCCAGGCACCTGATGACCTTCGGCCCTTATCCGCGCGAGCCGCTGGCATTTCCCTCGGTGGTGATCGCCAGCCGCAACGACCCGTTCTGCACGTTCGAGGTGGCCGAGGACATTGCCGGCGCCTGGGGCTCGCTGTTCATCGACGCTGGCGAGGCCGGACATCTCAACGCCGATGCCGGCTTCGGCCCATGGCCGGAAGGCTCGATGACTTTTGCGAAATTCCTGACGGACCTTTAGGGGCTGATCGAGTCCCTCACGCTCTTCAGCAGGGTCTTTGCCCCCAGACCGATCAACGCGTGCTCGGAGCCCATCGCCAGCAGCCGATAGCCCATCGACACCACACGGCCGGCGATGGTCGGCTCGATGACGTAGATCGCGGCATGCTTGCCGGCCTTGCGCGTCCGCTCGGCGATCGAGGCGACGGTTTCCATCATGCTTTCCAGCGTCGAGTTGACGGCGGCGCCGTTCGACCAGGCAATCGAAAAATCCGATGGGCCGAGGAAGACGCCGTCGATACCCGGCGTGTCGAGGATGCCGTCGAGCGCATCGAGCGCGGCGCGCGTTTCGACCATGGCGAAGGCCATGGTGCGCGCGTTGCTGTCGCGCAGCCAGTCGGCATAGTCGCCCTTGCCATGGCGCGGAAAGGCATAAGTCGGGCCCCAGGAACGCTCGCCGAGCGGCGGATACTTCATGGCGGCAGCGAAAAGCCTGGCGTCCGCCACCGAATTCACCATCGGCGCAATAACCGCCTCGGCGCCGAAATCGAGTGCGCGGCTGGCCATGTCGAAGCGGCCAACCGGAATGCGCACCAGCGCCGGTTTGTTGGCGGCCAGCACCGGCCCAAGGCCGCGCAGCACGCTGTCCTCATGATGTCCGCCATGCTGCATGTCGAGAGTGACGGCATCGAAACCCTGTCTGGCAAGAATCTCGACCGTTAGCGCGTCAGGCACGCCGGACCATGCGGTGCACAGAGTTTCATCGGCCGCAAGGCGTGATTTCAGGGACATGGGCGCCTTCCTTATTCGGACTCGCATCGGCCCAAAATCGGCCCGATGCGACAAATTCGGCCCGATGCGAGGAGTCAAAGTTGAGCGTACTTCGTGCGTCGGAATGGATGCATGGCGCTCTAATGCAGTTCAGCCGGAAACAGCTGCAAAGGCAAAGAAAAACCGCCCGGAGGGGCGAGGCGGTCGATTGGTCCAGCCTGTCGATTGGCTCAGAGCAAGGGTCAGGTGTTCTTGATCTGCTCGATTGCCTGCGCCATCAGATCGTCCATGGTGCGGCGAATCTGGTGGTCCGACTGGACGACCCCAGCTTCGTCGAAATCCTTGCGGATCTTGCGGAAAACGTCGTGGTCGCCGGCTTCCTCGATATCGGCGAGGACGACCTGGCTGGCATAGGCTTCGGCGTCGGCCCCGGCCTTGCCGAGCTTTTCGGCGGCCCACAGGCCGAGCGCCTTGTTGCGGCGGGCCGCAGCCTTGAACCGGAGTTCCTCGTCGATTACGAACTTGCGCTCGAAGCCCTCCTCGCGATCTTTCATGCTGCTCATGGCATCCCTCCGGGTCAAATCCGATTTTGGTTGGCAGTCGAAATATGTGTCTTGCCCAGCACAAACCAAAAGGCCGCGGGCCGGTCAATATGCTACGTTACTTGCTGCGCTGCGGCATTTCATTCCGGAAAGCGGTGATTGAAAGGATTTGCCGATTGAGCAAACACTACGATTGGGATAGACACCGGCATTGAACCCCTACCGTTGCCGCACTAATTTAGGCGGACGGACAGGAACTGGTCGCTTGCCGCCTGCCCGGAAATCCAGAGAAAAGATCAGATGAAAAATCGCCGCCGCATTTATGAAGGCAAGGCCAAGATCCTCTATGAGGGCCCTGAGCCGGGAACACTGATCCAGTTCTTCAAGGACGACGCAACCGCTTTCAACAAGAAGAAGCACGAAATCGTCGATGGCAAGGGCGTGCTCAACAACCGCATTTCCGAGCACATCTTCAACCATCTCAACCGGATGGGCATTCCGACCCATTTCATCCGCCGGCTCAACATGCGCGAGCAGCTGATCAAGGAAGTCGAGATCATCCCGCTCGAGGTGGTCGTGCGCAACGTCGCCGCCGGCTCGCTGGCCAAGCGTCTCGGCATCGAGGAAGGCACCGTGCTGCCGCGCTCGATCATCGAATTCTATTACAAGGCCGACGCGCTCGACGACCCGATGGTGTCTGAAGAGCACATCACCGCTTTCGGCTGGGCAAGCCCGCAGGAGATCGACGACGTCATGGCGCTGGCCATCCGCGTCAACGACTTTCTCTCCGGCTTGTTCATGGGCGTCGGCATCCAGCTTGTCGACTTCAAGATCGAATGCGGCCGGCTGTTTGAAGGCGACATGATGCGCATCGTCGTTGCCGACGAGATCTCGCCGGACTCGTGCCGTCTGTGGGACGTGGCGACCCAGGACAAGCTCGACAAGGATCGTTTCCGCCGCGACATGGGCGGTTTGGTCGAAGCCTATCAGGAAGTCGCCCGCCGCCTCGGCATCATGAACGAGAACGAGCCGCCGCGTCCCGCCGGACCAGTGCTCGTCGCCTCGACCGATGGCCTCAAAGGCAAGCCGCACTGAGATTTTTTGCCGCTCAATATTTCGAACAGGAGCATGTCCAGCGTGATCAAGGCTCGCATTACCGTCACCCTCAAGAACGGCGTGCTCGATCCGCAAGGCAAGGCGATCGAACACGCATTGTCCGGGATGGGCTTTGACGGCGTCGGCCAGGTGCGGCAGGGCAAGGTTTTCGACGTCGAGCTTGCTGAGAGCGACAAGGCCAAGGCCGAAGCCGATCTCAAAGCCATGTGCGACAAGCTTCTGGCGAATACGGTGATTGAGAACTATAGTGTGGCCATTACCTGAGGTTGTGCCGGAGGGCAGATGGCCGAGATTGATGGAAGCTTGATATTTGAAGTCCTCAAGTCCATTCAGTCGCGGCTGGATAGGATGGATTTGACGCTCGGGGAGGTAAAGTCCGAGCTTGGCTCTATCCGCCGCCATCTCATTGCCACCGAGGGTGACGTGAAGAACATCTACGGTGTGCTGGCTCGCCAGGACGAGCGCCTGGAACATATTGAACGCCGCTTAGACCTGCGTGAACTTGCCGAAGCCCAGAGGCCTTACGAACCGAAATGAAATCAGCCGTCGTTCTTCTGCCGGGCCTCAACCGTGACCGCGACATGATCGCGGCGCTGACCAAGATTTCGGGAACGCCGCCGGTCACGGTCTGGCAGACCGACACCGAAATTCCCGACGTCGACCTGATCGCCATTCCCGGCGGCTTCTCCTTCGGCGATTATCTGCGCTGCGGCGCCATTGCGGCGCGTATGCCGGTGATGCGGGCGGTCGCCGAAAAGGCGGCCAAGGGGGTCATGGTCATCGGCGTCTGCAACGGCTTCCAGATCCTGGTCGAGGCCGGCCTTTTGCCAGGCGCCTTGATGCGCAACACGTCGCTGAAATTCGTCTGCCGGCAGGTCAAGCTGCAGATCGCCAACGCCAACACGATGTTCACCCGCCGCTATCAGCCGGGGCAGATCATTCGCTCGCCGGTGGCGCATCATGACGGCAATTATTTTGCCGACGCCGAGACGCTTCGCAGGCTGGAAGGCGAAGGCCAGGTGGTGTTCCGCTATGCCGAAGGCACCAACCCCAACGGCTCGATCAACGACATTGCCGGCATCATCAACGGCCAGGGCAATGTGCTCGGCCTGATGCCGCATCCCGAGAACCTGATCGAAGCGGCGCATGGCGGCAGCGACGGCCGGGCACTGTTCGAAAGTGCGCTTGGCATCGCCGCTTGATATCTTCAGCATTCATCTTGTTCCGAATTCGAAATAGGCGCCGCATGAGCCCGAGACAGACGATCGCCCGCCTCGCTCTTGTCGCCGCCGCCGGCCTTGTGCTCGCCTCCTGCCAGTCGAAGCCGAAAAACGCGCCGGCGCCTTCGGGCAAGAGTGCGGCGCTGCTTGCGATGGAACAGGTGGCGATCGCCGCCCACAAATGCTGGATCGCCAGCAAGGATCCCGCTTTCAAACCCTATCAGATGGCCAACGAGCTGAATTCGTTCACCGGCACACCGCGCTTCCTGCTTGTCCCGGTCAAACAGTATGGCGGAAAGCCGTTGCTGGTCGTGCAGGCACAGGGCAATTCACGCCGGGTGGACGTGTACGGTCCGCTGATGGCCGAACCGCTCGGCGCACGCATCAGCTCGGACATTGCCCGCTGGCAGGCTGGCAATCCAGCCTGCGGTGCGGCTGCATAGGGCTGGTGAGCCGGTTCCTGCAGATCGCCGGTCTGGTCATCGGCCTGGCCGCGCTTGTCCTGCAAATCTGCATCACCGTTCCAGCGTCGATGGCAGCCGGCCGGAGTTTTGTCGGCTCGCTGGTCTTCTACTTCAGCTTCTTCACCATCCTGACCAATATCGGCGCGGTGCTCGTGCATGTTTCGCTGCTGTCACCCGGCGGCTACGCCTGGTTTCCGGCCTTTGCCGGGCCCCGGATGCGCGCCGGCGTGGCGGTCGCCATAAGTCTGGTCTTCATCATCTATGCGACGGTCCTGGCGCAGCTTTGGCAGCCGCAGGGCCTGTTCCTGCTCTGCGATATCCTGCTGCACTATATAACGCCGGTGCTGTTTCGTGCTGTGGTGGCTTGTGGCAGGCGCCGATGGCTCGACGCGGTGGCGCGACATCTCCTGGTGGATGATTTATCCGGTCGCTTATCTGGCCTATGCACTGGCGCGGGCGCCGATATCAGGCGAATTGCCCTACCCGTTCCTCGATGTCGCCAAGAACGGCGCGGCCAGCGTCGCCGTCTCGGCGCTCGGCATCACCGGACTGTTTCTGGTGCTGTGCATCATTGCAGTGCTTGCAGACCACGGCATCTCGCGGATCAGGGTGGCACGCGTTCGTCCGCAGTGAAAAAGAGAGGGCATCCGGAGGGCAGGCTACATTCAGCCCCGGCCGCCTCTATCGTCTCGGCACGGTTCGCGCTCCACCGGCGCGAATAGCCGCCGCGGCTTCGCCGGCGATCCGCGACATGAATTTGCGCGTGAACCGGCCGAGCGGCTTGGCGTCTTCGAGCGCCCAGGAGGTAGCGAGATCATCGGTGTTGAACTCGTCGACGATCACCCATGCCGGCGTATAGAGCTTGGCACGACGGGCCTCAGTCTCGGGAATTTCGACACAGCGAGCGCCATCGCGCGGCGGCCGGCTCGTGATTGGAAAGAGCAGAGCCTTCTGGCGGCCGTTCTTGCCCGCAACGATCAGCATCACGCAGGTCGGCCGCGCCTTGCGTCCACTCTCCTCCCCCCGGTCATATTCCCGCGCCCACAGATAGGAATAGAGAATGATCTGTCCGTGGTCCGGCTCAGTCATCCCGGTCATCGTCGCGCGCGACGGCATCGAGGCCGGCGAGAAGCTCTTCCCGTTCCTCGGCTGACAGGTCCTCGACGCGGTGTGCCCGCTGGGCGCTACGGCCGGCGAGACGGTCGAACTGCTCCGCCGTCAGGAGAACGAACTTGCGCTTGCCGCGCTTGGTGATGTCGACAGGGCCCCGGAACGCGGCCTCTACAACCTCGCCGGATTTGTTGCCGAGATCTGTGAGGGTGAAACTCGCCATAAAGACCTCCCTTCATTACCCCGAAAATAGGCGAATTAGCTGTTTTCAGCAATAGCCATCGGAGACCTCGCGAGGGCGAGAATGGAGTGAAGGTCTGCGGGTGCATCGTGGTCTGTCTGCTCGCGACCTCGCTGCCGCGGCCGATCTCAGTGCGCCATACACTTCCCAGATCGAAAGGAAGAAGAAAGAGGGTCGCTTCCCGGCGATGAAGAAGATCGCAGCGGCGATGTACCACGCCGCTATTCGAGACGGGGCACTCGAGACGTATTCTCAGTCCCAGAACGGCCTCAGACCCTCACGATGGGCGTCGGCACGCGAGATGCCAATATCCTTGAGCTGATCGTCGGTCATCTCCAGCAAGACCAGCCGGCTGCGCCGGCGATCCAGCAAGCTGCCGATCCGGTTTGCGAGTGAGCTGACCATACGCACCAAGCGACGGACATAGCCTTGCCGGCCAGACGGGCGGGCTCCGAGCAATTCAGCTCTCGTGTGACGGATTGTATCGATTGCAGCCATTTTCTTGCTACCAAAATTCGGGATTGTACCTATTTGTTGCGCAGCCACATATGTATTGACTCTCAAAACGGTGCAATATAGAAAATTGTCACCATGACAAATTGGCTTCCCGACCTTTCTGCCGGCTCCGGGCCCCTCTATCAGCGGCTTGCAGATTCCATCGAAACGGACATCGACCGTGGCGTGATCGCGGCCGGGGCAAAACTGCCGCCGCAGCGCGATCTTGCATACGACATCGGAGCGACCATCGGCACGGTTGGCAGGGCCTACCAATTGTTGCGCGAGCGGGGCCTGGTGAGCGGCGAAGTCGGACGCGGAACCTATGTGCTTGGCCGGCATGACACCAAGACCGATCTGCTGGCGCCCGACCCGCACGTGGAAGGCACGCGCTACATCGACGCGCCTCGCGGCAAACTGCGCTTCGACAGCACGGCTGCGCCTGATACCGGCCAGGGCGCCATTGTCGCCGATGTGCTTTCGCGCACCGCGCAGGAGCATCCGTACGAGATTTCAAGCTATACGCGGGATTTTCCCGACCGCTGGTTCGAGGCCGGCTGCAACTGGCTGGCGCGAAATTCGTTTCGCCCGAGCCGCGATGGCATCGTTCCGACGCTCGGCACCCATGCCGCGGTTATGGCGGCGATTGCCGCGCTGACCACGCCCGGCGACTATATCGTCTTCGAGCACCTCACTTATTCGCAGATTTCACGCAGCGCCGGCCTGATCGGCCGCCGCACCGCGCTGGTGACGTCGGACGCGGAAGGGCTCGATCCGGAGGATTTCGAGCGCGTCTGCGCGCAAAAACACCCGAAAATGATGTTCCTGATGCCGACGGCCCAGAACCCCACACTGGCGACCTTGTCGGCGACGCGCCGCGAGGCCATCGCGCGCGTCGCGCGCGAATACAATGTCGTCCTGATCGAGGACGATCTCTATGGCGACCTGACCGACGACCCGACGCCGCTCCTGGCCGAATATGCCCCCGAACGGACCATCGTTGCCGGCGGCCTGTCGAAATCCGTTGCGGCGGGCGTTCGCGGCGGCTGGCTCGCCTGTCCGCCGGCCTATCGCCACCGGATCCGGGTCGCTCACAAGATGCTGACGGGTGGCCTCCCCTTCCTGCTGGCGGAAGTGTGTAGCCGGCTGGTTCTGTCCGGCCAGGCCAGCGAGATGCGCAAGCGCAGCATCGTCGAGATCAACGCGCGCGTGGCGATCGTACGCGAGACGCTGGCGGGATTCGACTTCAACGCACTAGACAATGTGCCCTTCGTCTGGCTCACCCTGCCCGATCCATGGCTTTCCGGCACCTTCAAGAACGCCTGTCTCGAACATGGCGTGCTCATCGACGATGAGGACGAGTTCAAGGCGGGGCGTTCCGAGCAGGTTTTTCACGGCGTGCGGTTTGGCGTTTCACAGCCGGAGCGACGAGAGGACATCGCGGGCGGCGTCGGCGTGATCCGGCGGCTGCTCGACGAGGGCCGCGCCGGCTACGACAGTTTCTCCTGAACCGGCTTGAAACCGGCGGGCCGAGTGGCGATCTTTCGCTACTTGCTTCACCCTATCCATCGTTTTTCGTCGCTTGATGGGTGTATCGGCTGCAAAGCTTGCGATAAGACGGGACTCGATCCCAAGGACATAAATTGCCGCCCATGACCATTTCCAATTCCGTGCCGATCACTCCGGAACTCATTGCCGCGCACGGGCTGAAGCCCGACGAATATCAGCGCATCCTCGACCTGGTCGGGCGCGAGCCGAGCTTTACCGAGCTCGGCATCTTTTCGGCGATGTGGAACGAGCACTGCTCCTACAAATCCTCGAAAAAATGGCTGCGCACGCTGCCGACCACCGGGTCGCAGGTCATCCAGGGGCCTGGCGAGAATGCCGGCGTGGTCGATATCGGCGACGGCGACTGCGTCGTCTTCAAGATGGAGAGCCATAACCACCCCTCCTTCATCGAGCCCTATCAGGGTGCGGCGACCGGCGTCGGCGGCATCCTGCGCGACGTCTTCACCATGGGCGCGCGGCCAATCGCGGCAATGAACGCGCTGCGCTTCGGTGCGCCGGACCATCCCAAGACCAGGCATCTGGTTGCCGGCGTCGTTGCCGGCGTCGGCGGCTACGGCAATTCCTTCGGCGTGCCGACGGTCGGCGGCGAGGTCAATTTCGACGCGCGCTACAATGGCAACATCCTGGTCAACGCCTTTGCGGCGGGGCTGGCCAAGACCGATGCGATCTTCCTGTCGGAAGCCAAGGGCGTCGGCCTGCCGGTCGTCTATCTCGGCGCCAAGACCGGCCGCGACGGTGTCGGCGGCGCCACCATGGCCTCGGCCGAATTCGACGACAAGATCGACGAGAAGCGGCCCACCGTTCAGGTCGGTGACCCGTTCACCGAAAAATGCCTGCTCGAAGCCTGCCTCGAACTGATGGCGTCCGGTGCCGTCATCGCCATCCAGGACATGGGGGCTGCCGGCCTCACCTGCTCGGCGGTCGAGATGGGCGCCAAGGGCGACCTCGGCATCGAACTCGACCTCGACAAGGTGCCGGTGCGCGAGGAGCGCATGAGCGCCTATGAGATGATGCTGTCGGAGAGCCAGGAACGCATGCTGATGGTGCTGCGCCCCGAAAAGGAAAAGCAAGCCGAGGCGATCTTCCACAAATGGGGCCTCGACTTCGCCATCGTCGGCAAGACCACCGACGATCTGCGTTTTCGCGTGCTGCACCAGGGCGACGAAGTCGCCAACCTGCCGATCAAGGACCTTGGCGACCAGGCGCCGGAATATGACCGTCCCTGGACCGAGCCGAAGAAGCCGGCGCCGCTGGCGGCCGGCGATGCACCGCAAGCGGATGTCGCCGAGACGCTGCTGAAACTGCTCGGCGGGCCCGACCTGTCGTCGCGCCGCTGGGTATGGGAACAGTACGACACGCTGATCCAGGGCAATTCGCTGCAGCTTCCGGGCGGCGATGCCGGCGTGGTGCGCGTCGAGGGTCATCCGACCAAGGCGCTCGCCTTCTCCTCCGACGTGACGCCGCGCTATTGCGAGGCCGACCCTTACGAGGGCGGCAAGCAGGCGGTCGCCGAATGCTGGCGCAACCTTACCGCCACCGGCGCGCTGCCGCTCGCCGCCACCGACAACCTCAATTTCGGCAACCCGGAACGACCCGAGATCATGGGCCAGTTGGTCGGCGCCGTGAGAGGCATCGGCGACGCCTGCCGCGCGCTCGGCTTTCCGATCGTCTCCGGCAATGTCTCGCTCTACAACGAAACCAACGGGCAAGGCATCTTGCCGACGCCGACCATCGGCGGCGTCGGCCTGATCGCCGACTGGTCCAGGATGGCGCGGATCGGCTTTGCCGCCGAGGGCCAGATGATCCTGCTGGTCGGCGCGCCATCGATGTGGGGAACGCATCTCGCCCAGTCGGCCTATATGCGCGACATCCATGGCCGCGCCGACGGCGCGCCGCCGCCGGTCGATCTCGACCATGAAAAGCGCGTCGGCGACCATGTGCGCGCCCTGATCGCCTCCGGCGTCGTCACATCAGCGCATGACGTTTCCGATGGCGGCATTGCCGTCGCGCTGGCCGAGATGGCGATGGCGTCCGGCATCGGCGCGACCGTCCCCGGCCTGGTCGGGACCGACCCGATCCCGGTCTGGTTCGGCGAGGATCAGGGCCGCTACCTCTTGACGCTGTCGATCGATCCGCAAAGCAAGGAATGGGACGCCATTCGCGAAGAGCAGAGCAAGCTCGGCATCTTCGCGCCGTGGATCGGCTCTACCGGCGGCAGCGACCTGAAACTCGGCGAGGCGCGGGCGATCCCTGTCGGCGAATTGACCGCTGCCCACGAATCTTGGTTTCCTCGCTTCATGGCAAATGAGGTCGTGGACCCCTGATTTGATCGAGCGGGCCCGTTTCGGTGTGGTTCATCCGCCATTTCGATCATATCTATGAGATCACGACCTGAACAAGGAATCCTCGCATGGCAATGGACGCGCACGACATCGAACGGCTGATCAAGGAAGGCATTCCGGACGCCAAGGTGACGATTCGCGACCTGGCCGGCGACGGCGATCATTATGCGGCCGAAGTGGTGGCCGAGAGCTTTCGCGGCAAAAGCCGCGTCCAGCAGCATCAGATGGTTTACGACGCGCTGAAGGGCAATATGGGCGGCGTGCTGCACGCGCTCGCTTTGCAGACCAGCGTGCCGGAATAAGCCTTTTTAGGGCTGATTGTGGCCTGGATCGTGGATTTCATTCATTACTCAACGGTTCCCCGCCTTGGTGAACGCGCGACACTGCGGATTTTGAGAACGAGGTCGTCACTTCGTGACGTACTCCGTCTGTTGCCTTTATCATTGCTGGCTTGGGAAAAATAGCCGTCCGATGCTCTTGGCCCAGGTCATCCTTTGCGCCATTTGCGCGACGGCGCGGCAAACGTCTTGTTTCAGGCAACCTATGGGTTTATTTGAAAGGGTATGTTTCGAGCCCGACTCCCGCGGGCATGAAAGGATTCTCTATGAGCGGTATCAACGACTACATCGACAGCGAAGTGAAGGGCAACGAGGTCGTTCTCTTCATGAAGGGCACGCCCGGTTTCCCGCAATGCGGATTTTCCGGTCAGGTCGTGCAGATCCTCGACTATATCGGGGCCGACTACAAGGGCGTCGACGTGCTGACCTCGGCCGAGCTGCGGCAAGGGATCAAGGAATACTCCAACTGGCCGACGATCCCTCAGCTCTACGTCAAGGGTGAGTTCGTCGGCGGTTGCGACATCGTCCGCGAGATGTTCCAGGCTGGCGAACTGCAGACGTTCCTCGTCGAAAAGGGCGTCAGCGTCAAAGGCGCCGCCTGACGAACACGTAGGGCACTTCGCCAAGCTGATTATCTCCCCGGTATCGGGGCACAAGACGAATGAATGCGCCGGTGCGCCGGCGCTTTTTCGTTTGAAGATCGGACTTTGCCGTGGATCAGCATGCAGAAGCGCAGCAACAGGCGGATACCTTGCCTATTCCGCGCTGGGAATTCATCGCGCTGTGCGCGGCGTTGATGGCGCTCAACTCGCTGGCCATCGACATCATGCTGCCGGCGCTGCAGCAGATCGGCGCCTCGCTAGGCGTGGAAAATGAAAACCATCGCCAATATGTGATTGCCGCCTATATTCTCGGCTTTGGCGGCGGACAGCTCTTCTTCGGGCCGATCTCGGACCGCTTCGGACGCCGCGCTCCGCTCGTCGTCGGACTGGTTATCTACGTCGCAGCGGCGAGTGCGGCGGCGATCGCCCCGACATTCGCCATCCTTATCCTGTGCAGGGTGGTGCAAGGCATTGGTGCGGCGGCCACGCGCGTCATCGCCGTCTCGATCGTACGCGACACGTTCGACGGCCGGCGCATGGCCGAAGTCATGTCGCTGATCTTCATGGTGTTCATGGCCATTCCGGTGGTGGCGCCAGGCATCGGCCAGTTCATCATGCTGTTTGCCTCCTGGCACTGGATCTTCATCACAATGGCGGCAGGCGCACTGGTCGTCTCAGCCTGGTCGCTGCTGCGGCTGCCGGAAACGCTGCATCCCGAATATCGCCGGCCGCTGACGGCATCATCCGTCCTTGGCGGTTTCCGCATCGTTCTGACCAATCGCATCGCGCTATGCTATGCCTTCGCAAGCACTTTTGCCTTCGGCGCGATGTTCGGCTTCATCAACTCGGCGCAGCAGATCTATGTCGGCGTCTTCGGCGTCGGCGAGATGTTCCCGGTGATTTTCGCAGGGATCGCCGGCGTGCTCTCCTTTTCGAGCTATCTGAATTCGCGCCTTGTCGGACGCATCGGCATGCGCCGCCTGTCGCAAAGCGCGCTGCTCTTGTTTCTGGCCATCAGCCTCGCTTGGCTGGTCGTTTCCATCCAAATGAAGATGCCGCTCTGGCTTTTCATCACCTTCTTTGCCTGCACGATGGTCCCGTTCGGCGCACTCGGCGCGAATTTCAACGCACTCGCCATGGAGCCGCTCGGCCAATTGGCCGGGACAGCGTCGTCCATTCTGGGTTTCATGCAGACCTTCCTCGGCGGCGTGCTCGGCACGCTGATCGGCCAAGCCTTCAACGGCACGGTGACGCCCTTGGCCGCCGGATTCTGCAGCGTTTCGCTTGGCGCATTGGTGATGGTGCTGATTGCCGAGCGCGGGAAATTCTTCCAGCCGCAGAACCCGCCGGTTTAATGCCGGGCGCGCTTCAGGATTCACTCCCGCTCGCTGCGGTGAAGCGAGGGAACAGCAAACGCCCTGCGATCGCTCCACCCATGCTGTCCGAAACCGGCAGTGGCAGAGACTTGTCGAGAGCCTCGAGGACAGAGGCGACGAAGGCCCGGTTGAGGCTGCCATCATCCCCTAGACGGGAGTAAGTGGCGCGAGGCTTGCCGATAAGTGTGCCGTTTCGGCGAATTGAGAACTGCAGCGTCAGGGTCATGCCCCCGGTTCCGGGCGGCGGCTCCCAGCAGGCGACAATCGCGGAGAACATCTCGTTTATGGTGTCGACGGGTTCGGGACTGCGACAGGCGCGCTCCTGCGATGTTGCCGCATCAGGACCGGCAACCAGGGCAACGGTAAGGGCGACAATTGCGGACCGAGGTTTCATCTCGGGTCTCCGGTTTCGCGCGGACAAATGTACTCGAATTTTTCGACGAAAGCTTCCATCGAGTATCAGCGCTGCGGATGGATCCTTTCAGACGTCGGCGTCGATAACGGCGAGCGCCGCATCGATGCCTTTGCCGACCGCGAGCTTTTCGCCCAAAGCATTCATCGCGCCGCCAAGTGCCGTCAGCGCCGCGATCGCATAGATCGGCTGGGCGGTCGGGCCCATATGGCCGATGCGCGTCAGCTTGCCCAATGTTTCGCCGCGGCCTGACGAAAACACCACGCCGTAGCGGGCGCGCGCGGCCTGGCGAAGCGCCTCCTCGTCGATGCCTTCGGGCGTCCTGACGGCAGTCGTGGTTGGTGATGCGATTTTGTCGCTGGCCGCCCAGATCGACAGACCCATGGCGGCGACGCCGGCGCGCATGGCCTTGGCGGTGAGCGCGTGGCGCGCCCACACCGCCGCCGGTCCCTCGTTGAGGTAGAGGTCGAGCGCGACGTCGAGCCCGTTCATCTGCGCCACGGACGGCGTGAACGGAAACGGCTTGTCCTTCGACCACGCATGCTCCCAATCGACGATGCTGAGCATCGATCCGCGTGGCGCTGCCTCGTTGGCCTTCATCTTGGCCCAGGCCCGCTCGCTGACGCCCATCATCGTCAGCCCGGGAGGCGCGCCGAGGCATTTGTTCGGGCCGGTGACATAGATGTCGGCCTTGCAGTCCTCCGGATGCGTTTTCATGCCGCCGAAGGACGAAACGGCATCGACGATCAGGTAGGCCCCATGCCCCGAAACCAGTGCGCCGATGGCGTCGATCGGGTTGATGGTGCCCGAAGGCGTGTCGTGATGGCAGACGGAAACGATGCTGATCTCCGGATGCGCTTCCAGCATTGCCGCAACCGCCTGCGGGTCGATCGCCTCGCTATAGGGCACCTCGATTTCGAGCAGATGCGGCGAATAGCGCTTCGCCCAATTGCCAAATCCCTTGCCGTAGACACCGGAGGCAAGGTTGAGAACCACGTCGTCGGGCGTGATCAGGGAGGCTGCCGCGGCCTCCAGGCCAAGCACCGGCTCGCCATGCAGAATGACCGGCTTGTTCGACAGCCGCATCGCCTTCTGCGCCTTGTCGACCACACGCTCGTAAAAGAGCTGGAACGCCGGGTCGTGATCGTAGAGCACGGTGCGGCCGAGGCCGCGCAGCACGTCGGGATAGGCGTTCACCGGCCCGGCGGTAAGCGTGATGACCGGTTCGGCGTGTTCGAGATAACGCATGGTCTTTGTCTCATCGTTGGCGGTCAGCCGTAGAATTGCGTGCCGGTCCGATAGGTCTTGAAGTTCTCCATGTCGCGCGAATACATCAGCTCGGCGCATAATCCTCGGCCAGCTTCATCCGGGCCGATGCCAAACGGCCTATTGCGCCCAGAGTTCCCGGCGCAGTTCGCGCCAGCTTGCTTCGTCCGGTGCGACAAGAAGGCCACCGCCGACATGCGAAGGCCGATAGGTGCTGCCGTCGAAACGCGCCGCGTAACCACCGGCCTCGGCATGGATCAGCACACCGGCCAGATGATCCCACGGCATCAGCTTGTTGTAGACGACGAAGTGGGCGTGGCCGCTCGCCAGCAGGCGGTATTCGTGAGCCGCGCAGCGATAGCCGAATTGCGAAAGACATTTCGTCTGGTTGCGCGCCAGCCGTGACCGTTCCGGCTCGGGCATGTATTGCCAGGAAACCGCGCCGGTCATTTGCGAGATCGGCGCAGGCTCGGCGACATGCACCTTCTCCAAAGTGCCATGCGCATGCCGTATGTGGCTGCCAGCCCCCCTGGCACCGATCAGCCAGTCCTTGCCGATGGGATCGTGAATGATGCCGGCGACGGTCTCGCCCTTCACCACGACGCCCAGCATGACGCCGAACAGCGGCACGCCTGAGGCGAAATTGAAAGTGCCGTCGACGGGATCGATGACGAAGGCGAGATCGGCTTCGCCGAGCCCCTCGAGCAGCGCCGGGTCGTCCGAGGAGGCTTCCTCGCCAACGATCATCGCCTGGGGGTAGCGCTCACGCAGCCTGACGGTGATGAGCCGCTCGGCACTCACATCGGCCTCCGTCACCAGATCGGCTGCCGAGGTCTTCTGGCGGACGTCGCCCTCATCCAGCCGGCGAAAGCGCGGCATGATCTCGGCAATGGCAGCGTCGGACAGAAGCCTGGCGAGCCAGTCGATCGCGGTATCGTCAAATGTCATCGGGAACGTCTTGCCTTGCGGTCAGGGTCTCGTTGAGTGCGGCGAAATCGAACAACTTTCTGTCGAGCAGATGCGAGGGCCGCACATTGGTCATGGCGTGGATCATCGTGTCCTTGCGGCCGGGCATGCGCTTTTCCAGGTCGTCGAGCATCGCCTTCATCGCATTGCGCTGCAAGCCGTCCTGGCTGCCGCACAGATCGCACGGGATGATCGGGAACTTCATGGCGCCGGCGAATTTTTCGAGATCGGCCTCGGCGCAATAGGCGAGCGGCCGCAGCACCATGACGTCGCCGTCGTCGTTGAGCAGTTTTGGCGGCATGGCGGCGAGGCGTCCGCCATGCAACAGGTTCATGAAAAAGGTTTCGAGAATGTCTTCGCGGTGGTGGCCGAGCACCAAAGCCGAGCAGCCCTCCTCCCGCACGATGCGGTAGAGATGGCCGCGCCTGAGCCGCGAACACAGCGAACAATAGGTGCTGCCTTGGGGAAGCTTGTCGGTCACCACCGAATAGGTGTCCTGATATTCGATGCGGTGCGCAATGGCGTATGCATTGAGATAATCGGGCAGAATGTGTTTGGGAAAGTTCGGCTGGCCCTGGTCGAGATTGCAGGCCAACAGGTCGACCGGCAGCAGCCCGCGCCATTTGAGGTCGAGCAGCAACGCCAGCAGGCCGTAGGAGTCCTTGCCGCCGGACAAGGCGACCAGCCAGCGATCGCCGGGCCTAACCATTGAAAAATCGTCGATCGCCTGACGGGCGAGACGCAGCAGTCGTTTGCGCAGCTTGTTGAATTCGACGGAGGACGGCACGTCGGCAAACAGCGGATGAAAGCCGCCTGCGGCATCGGCGATCGGTTCGATTGTTTCTGGCAGCATGTTCATGGCGCGGCCCCAAAAGTCGTTGTTGCTGCCCGGAGTAGCGCATCGGTCCGAAAATCGAAATCGATTTTCGGAAGCCCAAAGAAAAGGCCGCCTCGAGGGCGGCCTTCGATGATGTCGCAGATGAAGAAAATCGATCAGCGCGAATAGAATTCGACGACCAGGTTCGGTTCCATCTGCACGGCGAAGGGAACATCCGACAGCCCGGGGATGCGGCCGAAGCTCGCCGTCATCTTGTTATGGTCAACCTCGATGTAATCAGGCACGTCGCGCTCAGCCAGGCCTACCGATTCCAGGACGATCACCAGCTGCTTCGACTTTTCGCGCACTTCGATGACATCGCCCGGCTTGCAGCGGTACGAGCCGATGTTGACGCGCTTGCCGTTGACATTGATGTGGCCGTGATTGACGAACTGGCGAGCGGCAAAAATGGTCGGCACGAACTTGGCGCGGTAGACGACCGCGTCGAGACGCGACTCGAGCAGGCCGATCAGATTCTCCGAGGTGTCGCCCTTACGGCGGTTCGCCTCTTCATAGACCTTGCGGAACTGCTTTTCCGACACGTCGCCGTAGTGACCCTTCAGCTTCTGCTTGGCACGCAGCTGCAGGCCGAAATCGGAAAGCTTGCCCTTGCGGCGCTGGCCGTGCTGGCCGGGACCGTATTCGCGCTTGTTGACCGGGGACTTCGGGCGGCCCCAGATGTTTTCGCCGAGACGGCGGTCGATCTTGTATTTCGCGGATTCGCGCTTGCTCATCGCATTCCCTTTCAAAAAGACACACCCGGCACCTCATGGTCCGGGTGAAGGAAACGCGCCCTCCTCTGGCCCCCGTTTTCGAGGCCTGACAGGGTTCTCCCACGCAACGCGGCGGAAACCCACGGGACACGTCATTCTAGACAAGACTCCGGGAGGAATAGAGCGGCTTCCCAAATGTCTTGCACACATAAACAAACCACCGGACATTGCGGCCCGGTGTTGGTGGGCTGATTAGACGGAGATTTAACTGGTGTCAAGCTCGCGGCAGTTCGCGGCTGGCGTCGGTGATGATACGCCGCGGTTCCCCCGCGCGCGATGTGTGCTGGACCACGGCTATCCAACCATGGGACCGGACCTCGGGTGCGGACGAGCGGCTAGTGTTTCGATTTCTTCTCGGGCAGGCCCTTACGCTTGGTCTCGGCGAACTCCTCGAGCTGCTTTTCGCTCATCGACTTGTACATTCCCTTCGAAGCGCCTTTGAGCTCGCTCTTCTTGGTCTCGCCACGCTTGGCGGACAATGCCGCGCCGGCGGCTTTCTGCTGGGCTTTTGAAGTGGCTGGCATGATCGTTTCTCCCGTCTTGCGATGAGGGAAAAACGCACCGGTCGGGGTGATGTTCCCAGATATCAGGAAATCGCCAGCCCAAACCCCTGCATCAGGCGGCGAGTCGGAAAATCGACCCGCTTCGAGGTGAAGACGGCAAGGTCGGCGCCTTCCGGCAACGCCTCGCCGCGGTGGCTGGCCTCGGCACCCGCGAGCAGCGAGAGCGCGCGTCGCGCGATCGCCTCGGCGGGATCGAGCCAATCGACCGGCCAAGGTGCCGTCTTGCGCATGCGATTGGCCAGAAAGGGATAGTGGGTGCAGGCAAGCACGACGATGTCGGTCCGCAGTTCGTCATGTTCGACGAAGCACGGCGCGATCTCGGCACGCACCGCCTCTTCATCGACAAAGCCATCGCGCATATAGATTTCGGCCAGTCCCGCCAGACTGTCGCTGCCAACCAGGCGGACATGGCATTTCTGCGCCCATTTGCCGATCAGGTCGCGGGTATACTGGCGTTTGACGGTGCCGGGGGTCGCCAGCACCGAAACCAGCCCCGAGCGCGTGCGTTCCGCCGCCGGCTTGATCGCCGGCACCGTGCCGACGAAAGGATGACCGGGAAATCTTTCGCGCAACGCATCGATGACCAGCGTCGAGGCGGTATTGCAGGCGATGACCGAAATGGCCGGCGAAAAACGGTCGAGCAGCCTGCCGAACAGATCCAGCACATGTGCCCTCAGTGCCGCTTCCTCCCAAGCGCCATAAGGGAAAGCCGCGTCGTCGGCGACATAGACGAAGCGGCGGTCGGGCATCAGCACCCGCGCTTCGCGCAGCACCGTCAGGCCGCCGATGCCGGAATCGAACATCAGGACAGGGCGGGCGCTTGAAGGATCGGTCATTGTCATCGTCTACAGGAGATGGCGGAGAAGGCTGCGGGCCCGCGGCGGGAAGATGGTCACAAATCCCTGATCCATCATTTTTGGGATGATGGACCACACCAAATAACATTCGGTTACGGCTAAAGCCTGTCTCTTAGGCCTGGTCCTTGTCTGTCGCCTTGGTGGCGCGGGCCGCTGCCGGAAGCCGCCTTGGATCATCGCCCGGCGATCCGTCGCCGCGCGGCATGGCCGGCGAAAACCTGTCCAGCGATGATATTATGCCGCGCAGCACCTTGAGCTCCGGCTCGGCGAAGCCGGCACGCGTCAGCACCGCGCGCAGATTGTCGACCATTTTCGGCTTCTTCGCCGCCGGGCGGAAATAGCCGCGCGCTTCGAGCGCGCCTTCCAGATAGGCGAACAGGCCGTGCAATTGTTCCTTGGTCGCCGGCATCATGTCGGGGCTGGAAAAATTGGTTCTGGTCTCATCTTCCAGGCCCGACTTCATCCACTCATAGGACATCAGCAGGGCGGCCTGGGCGATGTTGAGTGAGGAGAAGGCGGGATCGACCGGGAAGGTGACGATCTCGTCGGCGAGGCCGACCTCGTCATTATAGAGCCCGAACCGCTCGCGGCCGAACAGGATGCCGGTGCGCTGTCCGGATCGCTGCCGCGCTCTAAGCGCCCTGCCCGCCTCGACCGGTCCGCGCACCGGCTTGAAATTGTCGCGCGCTCGCGCCGTGGTGGCGAAGACGAAGTTCAGGTCGGCGACCGCCGAGGCCAGATCGTCAAACACTACAGCGGCATCGATGACGTGATCGGCGCGGCTTGCGGCGGCGCGCGCCTTTTCGCTTGGCCAGCCGTCGCGCGGGTTGACGAGGCGCAGCTCGGCAAGGCCGAAATTCGCCATGGCGCGCGCGACCATGCCGATATTCTCGCCGAGCTGCGGCTCGACCAGGATGATCGCCGGGCCGGTGGCAGGAAGGACGTCGTTGCTGGCTTGCATTGTCTCAATGAACTGCTGTTTGCGGCATTTCAGCGTCCCCTGCCATATCCGGCCGCGAAAATGAAGCTTTGGCAGGCAACGCCCGACGCCAAGGCGAGCCCGCTGGCGCGGATCGCCGTTTGCGCGGCCAAAAATGCTTTGATATACGGGCCGCATCCCCGGCCAAAACCATGCGGGCAAGGCCGTTCCGATCCCCAACAATGAGGCATTCTTTCCATGGCGAAGATCAAGGTGGCGAACCCGGTCGTCGAACTCGACGGCGACGAGATGACCCGCATCATCTGGCAGTTCATCAAGGACAAGCTGATCCACCCCTATCTCGACCTCAAGCTTGAATATTACGACCTCAGCGTTGAGCACCGCGACGCTACCAACGACCAGGTGACCATCGATTCGGCCAATGCGATCAAGAAGCATGGCGTCGGCGTGAAATGCGCGACGATTACGCCCGACGAGCAGCGTGTCGAGGAATTCGGGCTGAAGAAGATGTGGAAGTCGCCAAACGGCACCATCCGCAACATCCTCGGCGGCACCATCTTTCGCGAGCCGATCATCATGAAGAACGTGCCGCGGCTGGTGCCCGGCTGGACCAAGCCGATCATCGTCGGCCGTCATGCCTTCGGCGACCAGTACCGCGCCACCGACTTCCGCTTTCCCGGCAAGGGCAAGCTGACGATCAAGTTTGTCGGCGAGGACGGCGAGGTGATCGAGCATGATGTGTTCGATGCGCCGGCCGCCGGCGTCGCCATGGCCATGTACAATCTCGACGAGTCGATCCGCGAATTCGCCCGCGCCTCGCTCAATTACGGCCTGCTGCGCAACTACCCGGTCTACCTCTCGACCAAGAACACCATCCTCAAGGCCTATGACGGCCGCTTCAAGGACATTTTCCAGGAAGTCTACGAGGCAGAGTTCGAAGCCGAGTTCAAATCCAAGAAGCTCTGGTACGAGCACCGGCTGATCGACGACATGGTTGCCTCCAGCCTGAAATGGTCGGGCGGCTATATCTGGGCCTGCAAGAACTATGATGGCGACGTGCAGTCGGACACGGTGGCGCAAGGTTTTGGGTCGCTCGGCCTGATGACCTCGGTGCTGATGACGCCGGACGGCAAGACGGTGGAGGCAGAGGCCGCGCACGGCACCGTCACCCGTCATTATCGGCAGCACCAGAAGGGCGAGGAAACCTCGACCAATTCGATCGCCTCGATCTTCGCCTGGACGCGCGGCCTGGCGCACCGCGCCAAACTCGACGACAATGCCGAGCTGATGCGTTTTGCCGAGACGCTGGAAAAAGTCTGCATCCAGACCGTCGAAGCCGGCTTCATGACAAAGGACCTGTCGCTGCTGATCGGTCCCGACCAGCCATGGCTTTCGACCACCGGCTTCCTCGACAAGATCGACGAGAACCTGCAGAAGGCGATGGCCTGACCAGGCCGCGTTGTGAGCAGGCCCGTCGTCTACGGGGCGGACTACAGCGTCTATGTGCGCATCGTCCGCCTCGCACTCGAGGAAAAAGGCATCGGCTACGAACTTGTGCCGGTCGACATCTTTGCGGCGGACGGCATTCCCAGTTGGTATTTCGACCATCAGCCGTTCGGCCGCATCCCGGCCTTCGAGCATGACGGGTTCCGCCTCCACGAGACCAGCGCGATCACCCGCTATGTCGACGAAGCGTTCGACGGCCCGGCGTTGCAACCGATCGATGCCCGGCCTCGCGCGCGCATGAACCAGATCATCGGCATGCTCGACGCCTATGCCTATCGGGCCATGGTCTGGGATGTCGCCGTCGAGCGGCTGGAAAAGACGACGCCTGACGAGGCTTTGATCGCCAATGGGCTTCTGCAGGCGAGAACGACGCTTAAGGCGCTCTCATCGCTGAAGGCCGAGGGGCCATGGCTGTTGGGATCGCAACTGACGCTGGCCGACCTGCATGCAGCACCGATCATCGGCTATTTCGCCAAGGTGGCCGACGGACAAAACCTGCTGGCCGAGTTCGCCGATATCCAGGCCTGGTGGGCTCGCATCGCCGGACGGGAGAGTTTTGCCACCACTGAAAACGCCGGGTGACAGCAGAGGGTCCCGTGCGGCTCCCCCTTCTCCCCTTGTGGGAGAAGGTGGCCTCGCGAAGCGAGGTCGGATGAGACACATCGCCCGGCGCCGGGCGCCATCGTAGATGAAAGGTGCGCGGGCCGCTTTCTCTGGTATATCGGCTTTGGACGCGCGAGCATCCGAGGCCGACACCCATTGTTGCTAGCGAGCACGCGATGAGACTGGCCCGCGCTGCTTTTAGGTATCATCGATTGTCGCCGCCGGGAACCCGGCGAGCACGTATGGCAGGCTCTGCTTTACCGTCGCAGCGCAGCTCGCCCGTCCACCCGAACCGAGGAGAGGAAGCATGGTGGACGTTGTCATCGACTGTTGCGCGGGTCTTGATGTGCACCAGGGCACGATCGTGGCCTGTGTGTTGGGCGGCAAGAGCAACCGGGGGAGCAGAAGCCGCCCCGGCAAGACGATCAGGACCTTCGGTACGACGCGCGAGAAGCTGCAGTCGCTTGTGGCATGGCTGAAGGCAGAAGAAGTCACCCATGCGTGCATGGAGGGGAGCGGGGTCTACTGGATGCCGGTCTTTGCCACGCTGGAGGCGAGCGAGGCGGTCGCGCCGCCGATCGTGGTGAACGCCAGCCACATTAAGAACGTGCCCGGCCGCAAGACCGACGTGAAGGATGCCGAGTGGCTTGCCCATCTGGTCCGCCTGGGCCTGGTGCGCAACAGCTTCGTGCCGGACAGGCCGTTCCGCGAGCTGCGCGAGCTCACGCGCTATCGGCGCAGCCTCGTCGAGACCCAGGCGTCGGAGCGGCAGCGGCTGATCAAGCTGCTGGAAGGCGCCGGCATCAAGCTGGCCGGCGTGCTCAGTGACGTGTTCGGTATCAGCGGCCGGGCCATCGTGCGGGCGCTGATTGCCGGCACCCATACGCCGCAGCAAATGGCAGCGCTCGCCCGCGGCACAGCGCGCAAGAAGTATGCAGCCCTTGTTAAGGCCCTCGATGTGCGGCTCGAAGGTCATCAGCGCCTGATGCTGGAATGCCAGCTGCAGCGGGTCGAGAGCGCCGAGGCCGACATCGCCGCGCTTGACGTCGAGATCGATCGCCGCCTCGATCCCTATGCCGAGCAGGTGGCGGCCTTGCTGCGTATGCCTGGCTTCGACCGCGTGGTGGCCATCACCGTGATCGCCGAGATCGGCATCGACGTCTCGATGTTCCCGACCGCTGCTCATCTTGCCGCCTGGGCCGGCGTCTGTCCGGGCAACCATCAGAGCGCCGGCAAGAGCAAGCCGACCAAAGCGCGCAAGGGCAATCGCCATCTCAAGACCGCCCTGTGCAATGCTGCCATCAGCGCCTCAAAGAAGACCGGCAGCTACTACAAGGCCAAATACCACAAGCTCAAGGCCCGCCGCGGCGGCGGCAAGGCCGCGCTTGCCCTCGCCCACAAGCTGCTGCTGGCCGTCTATCACGTGCTGCGCGGCTCACCCTTCCGCGATCTCGGCGAGACCTATCTCGACAAAATCAACGTCAAGCGATCCGCCGCCCGCCACGTCAAGTACCTCGAAAAGCTCGGTTTCTCGGTTAAAATCGAGCCCTTGGCCCAAGCCGCTATCTGATTGAAATGAAACAGAGTTTGAAGTTACTTTCATGGCAGGGGTGCTCCAGCTTGGCACCAACAGCACTCCGGCCAGCACCCCTCATCCGGCTCGGCGCTGCGCGCCGATCCACCTTCTCCCACAAGGGGAGAAGGGAAGAATCCCCAGCAAACCGATCAGGCCGCCTCCAGGGCGGCCTTCACCGCAGCGATCGCGTCTTCGGCCCTCGAGGCGTCCGGGCCGCCGGCCTGGGCCATGTCAGGCCGACCGCCGCCGCCCTGCCCGCCCAATGCCGCCGACGCCACACGCACCAGATCGACAGCGCTGAAGCGGCCGGTCAGGTCGTCGGTGACGCCGACCACGACGCTGGCCTTGTTGTCCTCGCCGGCGCCGACGAAGACGACGACGCCGGAGCCGAGCGACTTCTTGCCGGCATCGGCCAACGGCTTCAAATCCTTCGGCGCGACGCCCGATACCGCCTTGCCGAGGAAGCCGACACCGGCAATGGTCTCGTTCTCGGCAGGCACGCCAGCTGGCGAGCGGTCGCCCAGCGCCAGTTTCTTGCGCGCTTCGGTCAGTTCCTTCTCGAGCTTCTTGCGCTCGTCCAACAACGCCTCGACGCGCGCCGGCACGTCGGCCGGCGAGATCTTCAGCGCGGCCGCGGCCGCCTTCAGCCGTTTGTCCTGCTCGTCGAGATGCTTTCTGGCCGGCTCTCCGGTCAGCGCCTCGATGCGGCGCACGCCGGCAGCGACGGCGCTGTCCGACACGATGCGCACCAGGCCGATATCGCCGGTCGCCCTGACATGGGTGCCGCCGCATAGCTCGACCGAATAGGGCCGGTTGGCCTTGGCGCCATGCAAGCCCGTGCCCATCGAAACGACGCGCACTTCATCGCCGTACTTTTCGCCGAACAGCGCTATGGCGCCTTCGGCAATGGCATCGTCGACCGACATCAGCCGCGTGGTGACCGGGCTGTTCTGGACGACGATCTCGTTCGCCATCCGCTCGACCTCTTCGATCTCGTCAGGCGAGATCGGCTTGTTGTGCGAAATGTCGAAGCGCAGACGCTCGGGCGCGACCAGTGAGCCCTTCTGCGCGACATGGGTGCCTAGCACCTCGCGCAGCGCTTCGTGGATCAGATGCGTTGCGGAATGGTTCGCGCGCAGCCTGGAGCGGCGCGCATGGTCGACCTTCAGCTCGACGGTCGCGCCCGTGTCGACCGTGCCGTCGGCCACCTTGCCGAGATGCACGAAAAGCCCATCGGCCTTCTTCTGCGTATCGGAGATCTCGATCAAGAACCCTTCGCCTGAAATGACGCCGGTATCGCCGACCTGGCCGCCGGATTCGCCGTAGAACGGCGTCTGGTTGACGACTACGGCAACCGCGTCGCCCTTGGCGGCGCTGTCGACGATCTTGCCGTCCCTGACCAGCGCCTGGATGAGGCCTTCCGCCTGCTCGGTCTCGTAGCCGAGGAACTCGGTGGCGCCATGCCTCTCGCGCACCGGGAACCACACTGTTTCGGTCGCGGCCTCGCCGGAACCAGCCCAGCTCTTGCGCGCCTCGGCCTTCTGCTGCTCCATCGCATTGGTGAAGCCGGCAAGATCGACCGAGATGTTGCGCTGACGCAGCGCGTCCTGGGTCAGATCGAGCGGAAAGCCATAGGTGTCGTAGAGCTTGAAGGCGGTCTCGCCATCCAGCGTGTCGCCGGCGCCCAGCTTTTCCGTCGCCTCCGAAAGCAGGCCCAAGCCGCGCACCAGCGTTTTGCGGAAACGGGTTTCTTCAAGCTTCAGCGTCTCGGTGATCATCTGTTCACCGCGCACCAGCTCCGGATAGGCCTGGCCCATCTCGCGCACCAGCGCCGGCACCAGCCGCCACATCAGAGGATCACCGGCGCCCAAAAGCTGCGCATGGCGCATGGCGCGGCGCATGATGCGACGCAGCACGTAGCCGCGGCCCTCATTGGACGGCAGCACGCCGTCTGCCACCAGAAAGCAGGACGAACGCAAATGGTCGGCGATGACGCGGAACGATCCGACGCTGTCGGCATCCGGACCGCGGCCGAGCGCGGATGACGCAGCCTCGATCAGGTGACGGAACAGGTCGGTCTCGAAGACGCTCTCGACCCCTTGCAGAATCGAGGCCATGCGCTCCAGGCCCATGCCAGTGTCGATCGACGGGCGCGGCAGGTCGATGCGCTCGTCCTTCGTCACCTGTTCGTACTGCATGAACACCAGGTTCCAGAATTCCAGGAAACGGTCGCCATCTTCCTCGGGGCTGCCGGGAGGGCCGCCCCAGATGTGCTCGCCACGGTCGATGAATATCTCCGAGCACGGACCGCAAGGTCCGGTGTCGCCCATTGCCCAGAAATTGTCCGAGGTCGGAATGCGGATGATGCGATCGTCGGAAAAGCCGGCGATCTTCTTCCAGTAGCCGGCAGCCTCGTCGTCGGTGTGATAGACCGTGACCAGCAGCTTGTCCTTCTTCAGCCCGAACTCCCTGGTGATCAGGTTCCAGGCAAGCTCGATGGCGCGCTCCTTGAAATAGTCGCCGAACGAGAAATTGCCGAGCATCTCGAAGAAGGTCAGGTGGCGCGCGGTGTAGCCGACATTGTCGAGGTCGTTGTGCTTGCCGCCGGCGCGAACACTCTTCTGAGCCGTCGTGGCACGCGAATAGGGTCGCTTTTCCAGGCCGGTGAAAACGTTCTTGAACTGCACCATGCCGGCATTGGTGAACATCAGTGTCGGGTCGTTGCGCGGCACCAGCGGGCTCGACCCGACGACCTCGTGACCCTCCTTGCGGAAATAGTCGAGGAATGTCGACCGGATCTCGTTCACGCCACTCATGAATAATACTGCCTTTTAGTTTTTGGAGAGAGCCGTCGGCCCGGCCGATGACAAATGGACATGGCCTTTTAGCCGCCGCGTCGCAGCCTGTCCAGAAACACGGAATTGGGCCAATTTGCGGGGCTTGCCGGTCATCTCAAATGCAAACCGCCGGCGCTAGGCCGGCGGTTCGAAACGCAACAATACAGACACAGGCTGGAGGTGATGAGCCGGACTCATGGCCAAACTCCGACCAATGCCGAAGCCTACATGGCGCCAGCTTCGTCCTCGAAACCATCGTCTCCGCCTTCGGAACCACCATTCTCGAGGAATTTCTCCGCAATCAGCCCGGCATTCTGCCGTAGTGCCAATTCGATCTCGCGCGCCGTGTCGGGATTGTCGCGCAAGAACAGTTTTGCGTTCTCGCGGCCCTGGCCGAGACGCTGCGAATTGTAGGAGAACCAGGCGCCCGACTTTTCGACCACGCCGGCCTTGACGCCGAGGTCGACCAGCTCGCCGGTCTTGGACACGCCCTCGCCATACATGATGTCGAACTCGACCACCTTGAAGGGCGGCGCCAGCTTGTTCTTGACCACCTTGACGCGGGTCTGGTTGCCGACGACCTCGTCGCGGTCCTTGACCGAGCCGATGCGGCGAATGTCGAGGCGCACCGAAGCATAGAATTTCAGCGCGTTGCCGCCGGTCGTGGTCTCGGGCGAACCGAACATGACACCGATCTTCATGCGGATCTGGTTGATGAAGATGACCATGGTGTTGGAACGCGAGATCGAGGCGGTCAGCTTGCGCAGCGCCTGGCTCATCAGGCGGGCCTGCAGGCCGGGCAGCGAATCGCCCATCTCGCCTTCGATTTCGGCGCGCGGCGTCAGCGCCGCGACCGAATCGACTACCAGCACGTCGATGGCGCCGGAACGCACCAGCGTGTCGCAGATCTCCAGCGCCTGCTCGCCGGTATCGGGCTGCGAGATCAAGAGGTTTTCGAGGTCGACGCCGAGCTTGCGGGCATAGACCGGGTCGAGCGCGTGCTCAGCATCGACGAAGGCGCAGATGCCGCCCTTCTTCTGGGCCTCCGCCACCGTGTGCAGCGCCAGCGTCGTCTTGCCCGAGCTTTCCGGCCCGTAGATCTCGACGATGCGGCCGCGCGGCAGGCCGCCGACGCCGAGCGCGATGTCGAGGCCAAGCGAACCGGTCGGCACCGTTTCGATCTCGACGACCTGCTCGTTTGCGCCGAGCCGCATGATCGAGCCCTTGCCGAAGGCACGCTCGATTTGCGACAGCGCCGCATCCAGAGCCTTTGATTTGTCCACTGCTTTGTCCTCTACAAGCCGCAAAGAATTCTGAGCCATGATACATCACCCCGTGGTCGTCAATGAAGGCCGGACAATCCGTAATCCCTATCAATTTGTACGTTTTTTGTTCTCGTTTGGCAAGGGGAGACAACCAATTGAAAAACCAACAATATCCGTATTTGTTCTTTTTTTGTTTTGGATTTCCACCCCAGGATGTATCCCGCTTCGCCCGCAGGATTCGGCTGGGCATCTTCCGAATCGCGGCTTCTGGTTGCCGGGTTCCGCCGGACAACCTAGTCTTCACCCGGGCAACAAGGTCATCTCACCGGGCATGCTGAAGTCGCCGACAGTTCTGGCCGTAGGCGGCGCCTATATCGAGCGGCGCGGCCAAGTTTTGGGCGCCTTTGTGCCGGCGGTGTCGAATCCCGGCACGATGCGCGAGGCTGTCGGCGGCGCCGTCTTCAATGCGCTGCGCTGCGCCGTGCGCCGCGGCGTCTCCGGCGCGCTGCTTTCGGTTCGCGGCGGCGATGTTCTGGCCGACATGGTCTCGCGCGCCGTCGCTGCGGCCGGTATTGCCGATCTTTCCGTGGTGTTCCTCGATCGCACGACGCCGAGCACCACAGTGCTGATCGACGGCGACGGCGCCCTGATCGCCAGCCTTGCCGACATGGCGCTCTACGACCTGGCGCTTGCCAAGCAGATCCGCCGTGCCAAGGTGCGCGAGGCGATCAGCACCGCCGATGCGGTCCTGTGCGACGCCAACCTGCCGCCGATGGCGCTGGAGCGGCTGGTGACGCTCGCCGCCGGCAAGCCGGTGTTCGGCCTCGCAGTCTCGCCCGACAAGGCGGCGCGGCTCGCGCCGGTGCTGGGCAGCCTGGCGCTGGCCTTCATGGACCGGCGCGAGGCCGGCGCGCTTACCGGCGCCGACGTCGATGCTGACGATCGTGGCATTGTCGACGGCCTAAGACGCGACGGCCTGAAAAGCGGCGTGGTCACCGCTGGCGAGGGTCCAGTGCTCGGTTTCGACGAAGCCGGCGCCTTCTCGATCCTGCCGCCTACGTCACAAAAGCCGGCGGATGCGACCGGCGCCGGCGACGCATTGGCCGGCGCGACGATGGCCGCCCTGCTGCGCGGCCTGACGCTGCGCGCAGCGTTACGCGAAGGCGTTGCCGCAGCACAGCTCGCCGTCGAGAGCGCCGCCTTCACGAGCGCTGTCTTTGCCGAGGCGCTGGCATTCGTGCCCGAGGCGCGCGACCTGGCATGAAATCCCGGATGTTGGCGCCGCCCCTCAACAACCTGAAGCGATTATCTAAAGCTGAGCGGCTAGCGGACATACCTACTTGCCGGCCCGCAGCCCCGCCTCATAGGCCCGGCGTGCCCAGACCGCCATCTCATCCGGATCGTCGAAGGCGCTGTCGGGAACGCTCCAATACGGCATCGACACCAGCTTGCCATGCCGCGACCCCGTGTAGGTCCATTGCCGGCAGCCGGCCGCCTCGAATTCGGGCGCGCTTTCCGCGTCGGCTTTCAGCATCAATTCGCCGCGAATGACGATGGCGACGATGACGCCGTCGAAATAGATGCCCTTGCCGCCGAACATCTTGCGAATGCTGACCGGGCCGAGGCCTTCGAACAGTTCGGCAATGCGTTCATTGTCCATGCCGCGATCATGTCATCCGGATTTCCCCTTGTCATCGCCGCAACCGGCACCATCCTGACAGTTGGAACAAATTTCGTCGGAGGTTTTTCATGCCGCTTCTGCTCAAAGGGTCCTGCCGGTGCAATGCCGTCCGCTTCGAGGTGGAGAGCCACACGCCGGTGCCGTTCATGCTGTGCTACTGCTCGATCTGCCGCAAGCAGCAGGGTGGCGGTGGCTTTGCCATCAATCTCGGCGCCGATTACGAGACGCTGAAAATCAAGGGCAAGCGCAATCTTGGCGTCTACCAGGCCGAGATCGAGGACGACGAGCATCCGCAATGCGAGATCTCGTCAGGCGAGCGGAATTTCTGCAAAAAATGTGGTTCGGCACTGTGGCTCTATGACCGGACCTGGCCAGAACTGGTCCACCCCTTCGCCTCGGCGATCGACACAGACCTGCCGAAACCGCCTGAAAAGGTGCATCTCATGCTGAAATACAAGGCGAACTGGGTCGAGCCCGACATCGGCAGGAAAGACAAGAGCTTCGACGTCTATCCCGAGGAGTCGATCGCCGATTGGCACAAGCGGACGGGGATGTGGGTGGATTAGGTCCTTCTCCCCGCTCGCATAGGCTAAGCCCCTCACCCGGATTGCCAACCGAATTGCGAAGGGCAATTCGGGGCAATCCGACCTCTCCCCGAGGGGAGAGGAGGTCGCCAGCGTTGATGCAAGCCTCTTCTCCCCAGCGGGGAGAAGGTGGCCCGAAGGGCCGGATGAGGGGGCACGGGGAGAAGATCAGGCCGACGCGCGCGCCTCGGCCAAGGCCTTCAAATCGGCCGGCTTGAGTTCAACCGATTCGCCGCAGCCGCAGGCCGAGCTCTGGTTCGGATTGCGGAAGGTGAAGCCGGTGCGAAGCGTCGTCTGCTCGAAATCCATTTCGGTGCCGAACAGGAAAAGCGCTGCCTCAGGCGCGACATAGACATGGGCGCCGTCGCGCTCGATGTGATCGTCCTTGGTGTTGGGTTCGGTCACCAGGTCGACCGTATATTCCATGCCGGCGCAGCCGCCCTTCTTGATGCCAAGGCGAATGCCATGCGCATTCTCACGGGTCGCGACGATCTCGCGAACCCGGTCGGCAGCCTTTTCGGTCATCGTGATGACGGCGAAGCGTCCCATTCTTTAGTCTCCGCGTTCACGCAGGTTCAAGGCCTGCGGAATGAGTCTTCACCTAAAATGGTGAAGTTTTCTGCCTGGCGCAAGTGCGCCTCAATACCAGCCCACCGCGACCTGCGCCTCTTCCGACATGCGGTCGGGCGACCAGGGCGGATCGAAGGTCATGTTGACCTCGACGCCTGAAACGCCTTCGACGGCGCCGACGGCATTCTCCACCCAGCCCGGCATTTCGCCGGCCACCGGGCAGCCCGGCGCGGTCAGCGTCATGTCGATCTTGACCGAGCGGTCGTCCTCGATGTCGATCTTGTAGATCAGGCCGAGCTCATAGATGTCGGCCGGGATTTCCGGGTCGTAGACCGTCTTCAGCGCCGAGACGATGTCGTCGGTCAGCCGCGCCAGTTCGTCGGCGGGAATGGCCGAGGCGGAAACCACTTCATTGGCTGCCGTTTCCGAAGCGGTCTCTGCGGTGTGGCCTGAATCATCCATGATCGTCATCCGAAGAACTTTCGCGCTTTTTCGAGCGCATCGGCCAAAGCGTCGACTTCGGCCCTGGTGTTATACATGCCGAACGATGCCCTGCATGTGGAGGTTACGCCAAAACGTTTCAACAGCGGCTGGGCGCAATGGGTGCCGGCGCGCACGGCCACGCCCTGCCTATCGATCACCATCGACACGTCGTGGGCATGAATGCCCTGCAGCTCGAAGGAGATGATGGCGCCCTTGTCCGGCGCATCACCGAAGATGCGCAGCGAATTGATGGCGCGCAGCCGCTGATGGGCATAGTCCTTCAGATCGGCCTCATGCGCGGCGATGCGCTCGCGGCCGATCTTTTCCATGTATTCCAGCGCAGCACCCAGCCCGATCGCCTGGACGATCGGCGGCGTGCCGGCCTCGAAACGGTGCGGCGGATCGTTGTAGGTGACGATGTCTTGTGTCACCTCCTCGATCATCTCGCCGCCGCCCATGAACGGGCGCATGCGCTCCAGCATGTCCTTCTTGCCATAGAGCACGCCGATGCCCGAGGGCCCATAAACCTTGTGGCCGGTGAAGACGAAGAAATCGCAGTCGAGGTCCTGTACGTCGATCGGCATGTGCACGGCGCTCTGGCTGCCGTCGACAAGCACCGGAATGCCGCGCGCATGCGCGATGCGGACGATCTCCTTGATCGGCGTCACCGTGCCGAGCGCGTTCGACATGTGCGTGATGGCGACCAGTTTTGTACGGTCGCTCAGCCGCTTCTCGAACTCCTCGATGTGGAAGACCCCGAGATCGTCGATCGGCACCCAGACCAGCTTTGCGCCCTGGCGCTCGCGGATGAAATGCCACGGCACGATGTTGGAATGGTGCTCCATGATCGACAGGACTATTTCGTCGCCCTCGCCGATATTGGGCATGCCATAACCATAAGCAACGGTGTTGATCGCCGCGGTCGTGTTCGAGGTGAAGACGATGTTGTCGGTGCTTGGCGCGTTGAGAAATCTTTGCACTATCTTGCGCGCGTTCTCAAAGGCGTCGGTCGAGGCATTCGACAGGAAATGCAGCCCGCGATGGACGTTGGCATATTCCTGGGAATAGGCGTGCTGGATGGCGTAGAGCACGGCCTGCGGCTTCTGCGCCGAGGCGCCGTTGTCTAGATAGACCAGCGGTTTGCCGTAGACTTCCCGCGACAGGATCGGAAAGTCGCGGCGGATCGCCTCGACGTCGTAGGGGATGTTTTCGACTTTCTGGTCCATCATAAGCTCTCTCGAGGCATCGCCTCATTCCGTCCAGCACCCCTCATCCGACCGAGCTTCACTCGGCCACCGCCCCGGGGCGAGTCACGCGCCTCGCCCGCCCTTCGGGCCCCACAAGGGGAGAAGGAGAGGCGCCCTTCCTTCTCCCCTTGTGCGAGAAGGTGTCGCCGAAGGCGACGGAGGGGTGCTGGCCGAAGCGCCAAACCCTCCCACTGTCACCCGTGCGCCGCGAACCAGCCGTCGAGCCTGGTTTCCAGCGCCTCGACGATCGCCTCGTCGTCCAGTTCCTCGATCACCTCGGCGACGAACGCCTTGACGAGCAGGCCACGGGCCGACTTCTCGTCGATGCCGCGCGCCATCAGGTAAAACAGGTGGCTATGGTCGATCTCGGTGACGGTCGCGCCATGGCCGCAGACGACGTCGTCGGCGAAGATTTCGAGCTCCGGCTTGGTCGAGAACTCGCCGTCATCCGACAGAAGCAACGTGTTGCAGGCCATCTTGGCGTTGGTCTTCTGCGCATATTGGTGGACGTTGATGCGCCCCTGGAAGACGCCGCGCGCTCTTCCCGTCACCACGTTGCGGATCACTTCCGTCGAGGCGGTGTGCGGCACGGCATGGTCGAGCACCATGGTCACGTCGGTATGGGTGTCGCCGGCAAGCAGGCTGATGCCGCGCAGCGTGAAATCGGCGCCTTCGCCGGTCGTTCTGACCACGACCTCCTGGCGCACCAGCTTGCCGCCGGCATTCATCACGAACAGGGTCAGCTTCGCATCCTTGCCGAGATGCGCCTTGAACTGGGCAAGATGCGTGGCCGTATCCGCCTGCTCCTGCACGATGAGCCACATCACGTCGGCGCCCTCTTCAAGCAGAAGCTGGCTGACCGAGCTGACGAGTGCGGCGCCCTCGCCCGCCTGGCGCTCGACGATAACGGCCTTGGCGCCGGCGCCGACGCGGACGCTGAAGCGCACATGCGTCTGGCCGCCGGCCTGCAGGTTCTGCAATTCGATCGGCTTGTCCAGTTCGGTGCCGTCGGCGATGTCGACAAAATAGCCGTCGGCCACGAAAGCCGTGTTCAGCGCGCCGATGGCATCGTCGGCGCCATAGGCATCGAGCCCCGGCGCGATGCTGCCGTCGGTCAGCTTTTCCGACAGGCGCTGCACGGCAATACCGTCGATATCAGGCAGTTTCGTGCTCGACACGCCGTTCAGCACCGGCAGGACAGCGGACCCTTCGACTACGGGCGCAATGGCTTTCGGGGCGGCTGCGGGATCGAACTCCGGCACCGAAGTCAGCAGGCGGCGCAGGTCGGTGTAGTGCCAGGATTCGACGCGCCGCGTCGGCAGGCCGCTCTTGATCGCCTCGATGGCGTCGTCGCGCTTCAGCATCACCGTGCCGTCGCCGGGCAGCAGCGACAGCCGGTCGCCGAAGGCGTCGATCAGCGCCGTTTCGGCCGGCGTCCGCTGGGGTGTGGTGTGTATGTTCATCAGTTTCGCCTTGTCTGGCTTGCCTTCTTGGCCTTCTGGCATGTCACGCGGCTTGGCCGATCACGCCGGCATAGCCATTGGCCTCGAGGTCGAGCGCCAGCGACTTGTCGCCGGACTTGACCACCTGGCCCCTGTACAGCACGTGCACACTATCCGGAACGATGTACTGAAGCAGCCGCTGGTAGTGGGTGATGATGACGATGGCGCGATCCGGCGCGCGCAACGCGTTGACGCCTTCCGAAACGATCTTCAGCGCATCGATGTCGAGGCCGGAATCAGTCTCGTCGAGCACACAGAGTTTTGGCTCCAGCAGCTTCATCTGCAGGATCTCGGCGCGCTTCTTCTCGCCGCCGGAAAAGCCGACATTGAGCGGCCGCTTCAGCATCGCCATGTCCATGTCGAGCAAGGCAGCGGCATCCTTAACGCGCTTCAGGAATTCCGGGATCTTCAGCGGCTCCTCACCGCGCGCCTTGCGCTGCTCGTTCATCGCCACTTTCAGGAATTCCATCGTCGCCACGCCCGGTATCTCCATCGGATACTGGAAGGCGAGAAAGATGCCTGATATGGCGCGCTCGGCCGGATCCATTTCGAGGATCGACTGGCCGTTGTAGAGAATATCGCCTTCGGTCACCTCATAGTCCTCGCGCCCGGCGAGGATGTAGGACAGCGTCGATTTTCCCGAGCCGTTTGGCCCCATGATGGCGGCGACCTCGCCGGCTTTCACCGTCAGGTTTAGGCCGCGGATGATTTCGGTGCCGTCATCGACGATGCGTGCATGCAAATTTCTGATTTCAAGCATTTTTTTCTTTTCCTGAAAATTTTCTGTCCGGTCAGCCGACCGAGCCCTCGAGGCTGATGCCGATAAGCTTCTGCGCCTCGACCGCGAATTCCATCGGCAGTTGCTGGATGACGTCCTTGACGAAGCCGTTGACGATCAGCGCGATCGCCTCTTCTTCGGGGATACCGCGCTGCATGACGTAGAACTTCTGGTCCTCGGAGATTTTCGACGTCGTCGCCTCGTGTTCGAACTGTGCCGTGGCGTTCTTGGCTTCCATGTAGGGCACGGTGTGGGCGCCGCACTGGTCGCCGATCAGCAGCGAGTCGCAATTGGTGAAGTTGCGGGCGTTGGTCGCCTTGCGGTGCGCCGAGACCTGGCCGCGATAGGTGTTCTGCGAGTAGCCGGCAGCGATGCCCTTGGAGATGATGCGGCTCGACGTGTTCTTGCCGAGATGGATCATCTTGGTGCCGCTGTCGACCTGCTGGTAGCCGTTCGACACGGCGATCGAGTAGAATTCGCCGCTGGAATCGTCGCCGCGCAGGATGCAGCTCGGATATTTCCAGGTGATCGCCGAGCCGGTCTCGACCTGCGTCCACGAAATCTTCGAGCGGTGGCCGCGGCAGTCGCCGCGCTTGGTGACGAAATTGTAGATGCCGCCCTTGCCCTCGGCGTCGCCGGGGTACCAGTTCTGCACCGTCGAGTATTTGATCTCGGCATCGTCGAGCGCGATCAGTTCGACCACTGCCGCGTGAAGCTGGTTCTCGTCGCGCTGCGGCGCCGTGCAGCCTTCGAGATAGGAGACGTAAGCCCCTTCCTCGGCGATGATCAGCGTGCGCTCGAACTGGCCGGTATTCTTCTCGTTCATGCGGAAATAGGTCGACAGTTCCATCGGGCAGCGCACGCCCTTGGGCACGAAGACGAAGGAACCGTCGGTGAACACCGCCGAATTCAGCGTGGCGTAAAAATTGTCGGAGGTCGGCACGACCGAGCCGAGATATTTCTTCACCAGTTCCGGGTGCTCGCGGATGGCTTCCGAGATCGAGCAGAAGATGACGCCGGCCTGCGCCAGCTCCTTCTTGAAGGTGGTGACGACGGACACGGAGTCGAACACGGCGTCGACGGCGACGCGGCCCGATTTGTAGACGTTGTCGCTGGCTTCCTCGAGTTCCGATGCGTCGGTCTTCTGCACACCGGCGAGGATCTCCTGTTCCCTCAGCGGGATGCCGAGCTTTTCATAGACCCTCAACAGTTCAGGATCGACGTCGCTCAGCGATGTCGGTCCCGGCGTGCTCTTGGGCGCCGCGTAATAGTAGAGGTCCTGGAAATCGATCTTCGGATAATGGACGCGCGCCCACTTCGGCTCGTCCAGCGTCACCCAACGCCGATAGGCTTCCAGACGCCATTCCAGCATCCAGGACGGCTCGTCCTTCTTCGCCGAAATGAAGCGGATAATGTCTTCGCTCAGGCCCTTCGGGGCCTTGTCCATCGCGATTTCGGTCTGGAATCCGTATTTGTATTGGTCGACGTCGATCTTTCGGACCCGATCGATCGTGTCCTGCACAGCAGGCATTAGCGTTCTCCATCCACGCCGGGGTCAAGGCCCGGCAGTTTTCAAACTATGGCACCCCGAAACGAGCGCCTTAAGGCGACCGACGCGGCGTAAGTTCCATATAGTGCGTCCCTGCCGGGAATTCACCCGGCCACCATGAAACGCACGGCTCTACCAGGCCAAAAAGCCTGCGTTTGTTTGCCGCGCTCAGGCGGCTTCTTCCCTGCCTGCGCGGCGTGAGGCAATACCTGCCAGCGCAGTGCGGAACAGTTCGATGTCCTCGGCGCTCGTTGCATGGCCGATGGACACACGCAAGGCGCCAGGGCTGTCATTGTATCCCATGGCTTTCAGCACATGGCTCGGGCCGACCTTGCCCGACGAACAGGCGGAACCGGCCGACAGCGCCACGCCCGCCAGATCGAAGGCGATCTGCGCCGTCTCGGCCTTGATGCCCGCAATAGCGAAGAATGTCGTGTTGGCAAGCCTCGGCGCGCCGGTTCCGAAGATTTCCGCATCCGGCACCAGTGTTTTCACGATGGCCTCGATCTCGTCGCGACGGCTGCCGACCGCTTCGATGCGCTTCAATCCGATCAGGGCTTCGCGCGCCGCCGCGCCGAAACCGGCGATCGCGGCCAGGTTTTCGGTGCCGCCGCGATGACCCTTTTCCTGGCCACCGCCTGATATCAAGGGCCTGGGCATCATCAGGTCCGAGGCGGCGATAATGGCACCAACGCCCTTGGGACCGCCGATCTTGTGCGAAGACAGAATCAAGTAATCGGCATAACCCGCTGACATATCGAGCAGAATGCGACCGGCTGCCTGCACGGCGTCGACGACCAGGATGCCGCCCGCCGCCTTGACGATTTCGGCGATGCGCTCGACCGGCTGGATGACGCCGGTCTCGTTGTTGGCGGCATGGATCGCCACCAGCGGCAGGCCGTCTGCCTTGTCGTGGGCGCCGAGCGCCGCCGCCAACGCGTCCAGCCTGACGACGCCGTCGGCGTCGACACCGAAGTGCGTCACCTGGGCTGCCGGAAAACGCCCGCCGTTCAGCACACAAGGATGATCGGCTTCGCAGACGTAGAGCCGGCTCATGCGGACAGTGCCGCGCCCCATCTGCCAATCAGGCGTAAGCAGCGTCGAGGCGGCTTCCGTCGCACCTGAGGTGAACACGACATGCTGGGCGCTGGCGTTGACCAGCGCCGCCACATCGCGCCTTGCATTCTCGATCAGCCGCCGAGCGGCACGACCTTCGGCATGGACCGATGACGGGTTGGCGGCAGTATCGAGCGCGGCAATCATTGCCGCGGGGGGCGGGGGGCGGGGGGGGGGGGGGGGGGTGTTTTGGGGGTTTGGGGGGGGTGGGGGCCGGTTTGTTTTGGTGGGGGGGGTTTAAAGGCCGTAGAAAAGCCAATTCGCGGGGGGTGGGGGGT
>NZ_JBVVPX010000006.1:0-34894 GCF_055811375.1 Mesorhizobium sp. WSM4848 | reverse complement strand
CCCCCCCCCCCCCCCCCCCCCCCCTCCCCCCCCCCCCCCCCCCCCCCCCCCCCCCCCCCCCCCCCCCCCTGGGGGGGGGGGGGGCGGGGCCCCCCCCCCCCCCCCCCCCCCCCCCCGCGCCGCGGCAAGCAGCGGCGCGCTGGCATTGTAGTCGAGATAGGCGCGTCTTCCGGCCATTTTCGTTTCGATCGGTCCTTTCAAGAGCCATTCCAAGAGCCATTCCGCGAGGATAGCGCGTTATTTCCTTGAAATTGCAAGGCAAGCCGTCCTATTTACGCGACTTGCGGCGCGGATGGCCGAACCACGACGTTTTGGCCACCCAGTTTTGAACAATTCTAAACTAGCTTCTAAGAAGACGCTCGCCCTGCGTCAAGGCCAGAGGAAGAGTTGTTCCGGGCGCCGCGCATTCTTATGCCATGTGGAGTATTTTATGCCTGAGGTCATTTTCACCGGTCCGGCCGGCCGCCTGGAGGGTCGTTACCAGCCTTCCAAGGAAAAGAGCGCGCCGATTGCGATCATCCTGCACCCGCACCCCCAGTTCGGCGGCACGATGAACAACAAGATCGTCTACGACCTCTTCTACATGTTCCAGAAGCGGGATTTCACCACGCTTCGCTTCAATTTCCGCGGCATCGGCCGCAGCCAGGGCGAATTCGACCACGGCACCGGCGAATTGTCGGATGCGGCCGCGGCACTTGATTGGGTGCAGTCGCTGCATCCTGATTCCAAGAGCTGCTGGGTCGCCGGGTATTCGTTCGGCTCCTGGATCGGCATGCAGCTTCTGATGCGCCGGCCGGAGATTGAAGGCTTCATCTCGATCGCGCCGCAGCCCAACACCTATGATTTCTCATTCCTGGCGCCCTGTCCGTCGTCCGGCCTCATCATCCATGGCGATGCCGACAAGGTCGCGCCGCCAAAGGACGTGCAGGGGCTGGTCGACAAGCTGCACACGCAAAAGGGCATCACCATCACCCAGAAGACCTTGCCCGGCGCCAACCATTTCTTCTCCAACGATGCGGACCTCCTGCTCCAGGAATGCGCGGACTATCTCGATCGCCGTCTGGCCGGCGAGTTGTCGGACCCGCGGCCGAAACGGTTGAGATAGGCGGAACAGCGAAGATATCTCCGGCATCTCGCGTCGGGCTCTGTCGCAGGTATGGCATTCGATTCGATGCCAGGCGGCGCATTACAGCGGTCAGGTGGCAAGAACGGATTCCCCTTTTGCTGACCGCCTTTGGGTGCTAAACGCCCGCGTTCACCCATACCACGCCCGATCCGCATCGGTTGGGCGCTTTCGGGAAAGAAAAAATGTCCGCCTTCAAATCCGATTTCCTGCGCGTAATGAGCGAGCGCGGTTTCATCCACCAGATTTCGGATGATGCGGGCCTCGACCAACTTTTCGCCAGCGAAACGGTGACCGCCTATGTCGGCTACGACGCCACGGCGACCAGCCTGCATATCGGCAATCTGATTTCCGCGACCATGCTCTACTGGCTGCAGGAGACCGGCCATCGGCCGATCGCGCTGATGGGCGGCGGCACTTCGATGATCGGCGATCCGTCCTTCCGCGACGACCAGCGCAAGCTTTTGACCCCTGAGGCCATCACCACCAACATCGAGGGCATCAAGCGCATCTTCGGCCGCATCCTGCGTTTCGGCGACGGTGCGGGCGACGCGATCATGATCAACAATGCCGACTGGCTGATGAAGCTCAACTATGTCGAGTTCCTGCGCGATGTCGGCCGGCATTTTTCGGTCAACCGCATGCTGACCTTCGACAGCGTCAGGTTGAGGCTCGAGCGCGAACAATCGCTCTCGTTCCTCGAATTCAATTACATGATCCTGCAGGGCTATGATTTCGTCGAGCTCAGCCGGCGCTATGGCTGCCGGCTGCAGATGGGCGGATCGGACCAGTGGGGCAATATCATCAACGGCGTCGATCTCGGACACCGCATGGGCACGCCGCAGCTTTATGCCCTGACCACACCGCTGCTGACGACGTCGTCAGGCGCCAAGATGGGCAAATCGGCCAAGGGCGCGGTCTGGCTGAACGGCGATCTCTACTCGCCCTATAATTTCTGGCAGTACTGGCGCAACACCGAGGACGCCGACGTCACGCGCTTCCTCAAGATTTTCACCCGCCTGCCGCTCAGCGAGATCGCGCGGCTCGCCGCGCTTGGCGGCTCCGAGATCAACGAGGCCAAGAAGGTCCTGGCCACGGAAACGACGGCCATCGTGCACGGCCGCGAGGCGGCCGAGCGAGCCGAGGAAACCGCGCGCAAGACGTTTGAAGAAGGCGCGCTGGCCGAAACGTTGCCGACCGTCGAGGTCGGCAAGGCCGATCTGGAAAGTGGCGTCGGCATATTGTCGCTGTTCGTTGCCGCCGGGCTTGCCGCGTCCAACGGCGAGGCGCGGCGACACATCCAGGGCGGCGCGGTGCGGCTGAACGACCAGTCCGTGTCCGACGATCGCCGGTTGGTGACACTTGAGGATCTCGGTCCGGAACAGGTCGTAAAGCTGTCGCTCGGCAAGAAAAAACACGTTCTGGTGCGGCCGGTCTGACGGGCCGCCTGATCGATCCCGATGGAATCGGGATGGGGCTCCATTAGCCTTTTCCGAAACCGGTTTCACTTCTTGCTGCGCTGACCTTCTCCCGCCATTGATGCGATCGAGTTCGCAGCTACCTGGCGGAAGGCGGAAGGTTCTGATCCGCCCTTTCTTGCTGCTGCGGTAGGAAGACTTCTTGATTCAGCCACATGCCCAAATTGCTGGATTTGGCAGCCCAGGAAGGATAGGCTTGGTTTTTGGTCCAAGCGATGGAACAGAGACTGGCCGCAATTCTGGCTGCCGATATGGCGGGCTACAGTCGGCTAATGGAGGCCGACGAATCCGGCACGCTCGCACGCCTTCGGACCCATCGCATAGAACTGGTCGATCCCGCCATCGCCAAGAACAAGGGCCGGATCATCAAGACCACCGGAGACGGCATGCTCGTGGAGTTCCAGAGCGTGACCGATGCCGTGAAATGCGCCGTGGAAATCCAACAGCGCATGAAACGGCGCAATTCGGATGTGCCGCAAGAACGGCGTATCGAATTCAGGATCGGCATAAATCTCGGCGACATCATTTTCGACGATGAGGACATTTTTGGCGACGGCGTCAATATTGCCTCGCGCATCGAGCAACTCGCCGACGTCGGCGGCATCTGCGTGACCGCAGCGGTGGCGACCCAAATTGCCGACCGTCTCGAAATTGCCATGGAGGACCTGGGCGAGAAGACGTTAAAGAATATCAGCCGCCCGGTTCGCCTCTATCGCATTGGGCTTGACAGTCCTGTCCTGCCAGAAGTCGAGGCAAAGCGATCGATCTCGAAACCTTCGATAGTGGTGCTGCCATTCAACAACATGAGCGGCGACCCCGAGCAGGAATTTTTCGCGGACGGGCTGACCGAGGACATCATCACCGAACTGTCCCGCCACCATGAGCTGTTCGTCATCTCGCGCAATTCCAGCTTCGTCTACAAGAACCGCGCCGTGAATGTGCGCGAGGTGGCCGAGAAACTCGACGTCCAATACCTGGTGGAGGGAAGCGTCCGCAAGATCGGCGACAGGGTGCGCGTGACGGTTCAGCTCATCGACACGGCGAATGACGCTCATATTTGGGCAGACAAATATGACCGGAAGCTGGACGACATATTCGCGATTCAGGATGAGGTGACCGCGGCGATCGCAGCCACGCTGCCCGGTCGTGTCGAGGCGGCTCAGCGGGACCAGCTTGCGCGGGCGAAACCTGCAAACATGGCCGCGTATGAATGTGTGCTTGCTGCCAAGGTGCTGCATCACCGAAGCACGATTGCGGATAATGAACGCGCCCAAACCTTGGTAGACAGGGCCGTCGCGCTCGACCCCGATTATGCCCATGCCCATGCCTGGCGGGCCTGCATTCTTGGTCAGGCCTGGGTTTATAACTGGTGCAAAGACAGGGATGCCGTCTGGAACGACATCATGGCAGCGCTGGACAGGGCGCTGGCGCTGGACGACAACGATGCCGATGTCCACCGCATCCTCGCCGCAGTGAACGTCAACAACAATGAGCTGACCACAGCGCGCTACCATCAAGAGCGCGCCCTCGCCCTCAATCCCAATTACGACCTCGTGGTGGTGCAGCAAGGCGAGTTGTTGACGTGGCTGGGAAGGCCGGAAGAGGGAATTGAATGGATCCGCAAGGCAATGCAGTTGAACCCGCACCACCCGGAGAGGTTCTGGAGCCATCTGGGAAAGGCGCATTTCGCCGCGCGCCAGTATGGCGAGGCGATCGAAGCTTTCATGCATCTGTCGACCATGGACTCGGTTCAGCACGCTTTCGCCGCCGCCTGCTACGGCTGGCTCGGCGACGAAATCGCGGCCGCGGCGCATCTACGCAAGATCAAAACGCTCGATCCCCAATTCGACCTCGATTCATTTATCGCCACCCTGCACTATGCCCAGAAGTCTGATGTGCAGCACGTCCGCGAAGGACTGCTGAAAGCCGGTATTGCCAACCTGTAGCCAGCCGGCAACTACGAACCGGATCCAATGGGGGACAGGCAAAAAAGGCCGGCCCCCCACCCGATGCGGACATTGTGGCATGACCGAACGAATCGACGGGCGGCTTAGGGTCATGGGCGTGAATTCAGCCGGGGCGAGCCAGAGTCCGCCCAGGTCAAGACTCGGTCGCTCGAAGTGATTGGGTTTTGACCTTACCGGTACTCGAAGATCGACCTGAAAATTCCGGGCGCGATCACCGACAGCGGATTGATGTCCAGTTTCGGCTTGTTGGCATTGCCCCTGAGCCGGTAAGTCACGCCGATCAGCCCGCGATCGCGGCCATTGCCGAGCAACGCGCCGAACAGCGGCAGTTCGCCAAAAATGCGGTTGAGGCCGTAGACCGGCATAAAGGTGCCGGTCATGTCCATGTTGTTGTTCCGGTCATAGAGCGTGCCCTGGAAGGTGGTGCCGATGCGCGGGCCGCGCAGCACGCCATTGGCCAGTTTCAGATAGCCGGCGCCCTTTTCGATTTCGGAAAAGCCGCGCTCGAACTTCACTCTCGACGTGTCGATATTGGCTTTGACGGCTTCGTTGAGGCTGCGGCTGTCGCCGGCCGGCGTCGTCGATACGAGCGAGGCGAGTTTCGGCTCGTTGACCACAAAGAAATCATGCGAGTCGACCTGGCCCTTCATCGGCCCATCGCTTGCCCCGGCGAGCGCCAGGGTGATCGAACCGCCCTCCATATGCTCGTAGATGTTGAGGAACCGCAGGATGGCGCCGGCATCGGCCGACCGCACGTTGAGGGCGCGCTTGCCGGCGCCGGTCGTATTGCTGATGCTGATGGCAGCACCCGAACTTGCCGTGGCGCTCACCTTGAGTCCATTCACCCTCGAGCCGGCGGCGCTGTAGTCGAGCTTCAGGTTCGACAGCGTCTCGTTGTGAAAGCCGGTCAGCGAATTGACGTCGGCGCTGACCGAAATCGCGTCGGAACCCGTGGCCTTGGTGGCGGTGTCGACATCGGACGTGAATTGCTTGATCAGCGAGCGCGCGTCCAGCGCGCTGCCGCTGATGTCGATCGCGTAGCCCTTGCCCGATCGTTTCACCGAAACGGCAACGTCGTCTCCCCGGTTCAGCTTGACGTTGCTGAACCGCGCCGAAGACAGGGCGCCGTTGACCAGCACCACGCCGCCATCGATCGAAAAGGTCTTTCCATTCAGGTCGAAGTCGGACAGCGTCGTGGTGTCGCCGGATTTGGCCATGGCAAATTTGACATTGGCTGGAATGCCGGGGCCCTTGCTCCAGCCGGCCCAGGGAATGTCCAGCCTGGCATTGGTCAGGTCCGCCGAAACAGTCTGGTTGCCCGTGCCGCTCTTGTCGATCTCGACCTTGACGGTTCCGGAAAGCAGCTCCGACAGGCCAGGCATGGCGGCGGCGCGTATCTTGTCGTCGAGCACCAGCGCCACTTTCCGGCTGCGTGGCGGTCCGCCATCCCTGAGCGGTTCGATCAGGTCGAGTTCGGCTGGAATGCCGTTGAGCAGCGCCTTGGCGGAGATCACGGCCTTCTCAGGCTCCACACTGATCGAACCGTCGGCGTCGGTCACCGTCTGGCCTTCGAACGGCTTGCCCAGCGACAGGTCCTTGTAATCGAGCGTCACCAGCCAATCGAGTTTCGACCTGTCGACGCCGGACTGTAGCGGAATGTCCGCCTTGACGTGGCCGGTCACCGTGCCCGACAGGTCGTCCGGCAGCAGGCCGACATGGCGCATGGCATTGATCGGATCATAGGAGGCGAGTTCGGCGATTGCGGACCCTTCCCCGGCGACGTCGATATCGAGCGCGCCGATCACCGGCGGGCGGTTCGCCGCCTTGATCGTCATCGTGCCGTTGCTTGCCGCCACCGTGCGGCCGCTGCCCATATAGACGTTGCCCGAGGACAAGGCGATGTCGACGTCGTTGCCGTGGAATTCGGCGACGCCCACGGCATCGCGTATCGGCGGGATATGGCCGGCCGTATCGAAACGCGACCCCTCGATCTGGAAACGGCCGAACACTTCATCTGATGAAAGCGGGATCCCGTTGCCGAGACGCCCTGGCACGACCTGGAATTGCAGGCTCGCGTCGACGACGCGGCCGCCGAACAGGTTCTTCAGCACCCAAAGGCGAGCCTTTCGCGCCGAAAACCAGGGCCAAAACTGCTTGACATGCGAGACCGGCATGTCGTGGACGTTGAAGGCTACAGAAATGCCCGGCACCTTTCCCCTGGCGAACTCGACCGAAGCCGTGCCCAGCGCCTCGCCGGCGGACCCGGACCTGATCCCGATCTGCTCGGCCACCAGCTTGCGGCTGCGGGTCTGATAGACGCCGGCCACCCGGGCGATGAAATGGAGCGCGGGTTCGGAGGATTCCGAAGGCGCCAGCGTCGAGCCGTCGCTGGTCAGGTCGTAGCGATAGGACGGCTCCTCGCCCGCTGTTCCAGTCGCCGGCTTCGGCCCGATCGAACCGGCGAACTCGAATGTCGAGCGACCGGTCCTCACTTGCAGCCGGTCCACCTGGACCTTGTTGGCGCCGGCGACAAGCGTCGCAGCGAGATCGACGTCGGCTGGAAGCGAGCCACGCGTGCCAAGATCGAGCACGGAACCGGTGAACGACAACGAGGCAGTCAGCCGCGACGCATTCTCGCCGGTTCCTTCCGATCCCGCCAGCTTCAAGGCAATCGCGCCAAGCGTCCCGCCCGGCGCTGCCGCAGCCTCGTCAACCTGCGCTATCTCGACGCTGGCATCCAGCGCCGTCACACGCCGCGTCGTCGTATCACGGCTGGCTGAGGCGGCGATGGTGAGTGCCCTGCCGTCGACAGCCGCGTCGGATGAAAACTCCATGCCGCCCGGCCCCGACTGCGCAACGGTGGCATCCGCGATCCTGACCAGTTTGACCAACCCGGCCTCGGGCGGAACGAGGTCGACATTGCGCAGCTCGATCCGGCGCATCGAATCCTCGCGCACCGCATCGAGCGCGTGACCGATGCTGGCAAAGACCGCATCGGCCAGCCTTTCCGGATCGATGAGGCCGTCGTCGTTGCGCAGCGCCGCCGTCCAGTCGCCACCCGACGGCAGTGCCGCCATCACGATGCGCGCGTCGGAAATCCTGGCGCTGGTAAGCCGCACCTCGCCCGAAAGCAGCGGTATCAGCCTTACGCCGAAGCGGACACGCCCGGCATCGGCCATCGGTTTGCCGTCGGCGGTCTTGAGGCTGACGTCGCTGACCTGCAGCGCAATGAAGCTCGATCCGTCGAGTGTCAGACGGGCCGGCCCGACCGCAACGTCGACGTCGACGCCGGCCAATTTCTCAATGGCCGTTTCCGCTTCGGCCCGCAGCCGCTCGGTGCCGAAGCCGGACATGCCGATCGCATACACAGCGGCGGTGGCCAGCAGCACAAGAGCCAAAAAGCCGGCGAACAGCCGCGCAAGAATACCAACACCGCGGCCCTGGCCGAGCGGCGGTATGCGGCAGGCGGACGGGAAGGCCCCCAGGTCGGTGATTTCATCACGCCTGAATCTGATCTTCTCGTGCTGCGGCTGCTCCTGATCCACACAATTTTCCGTTGAACGAACTCGACCGTGGACGAACCCCGGTGCGACAATATATCGATGAGGCTTCGCGCGTAACCACAAACAAGGGCATCGATATGGCTGATCTCGACGTCGGCGACGTTGCGCCGCAGTTCGACCTTCCCCGCGACGGCGGCGGCTCGCTCAGCCTCGCGTCATTGCTGGGAAAACCGGTCGTGCTTTACTTCTATCCGCAGGACGACACCACCGGCTGCACCAATGAGGCGATCGGCTTTTCGCAGTTGAAGCCGGAATTCGAAAAGCTCGGCGCGATGGTGATCGGCCTGTCGCCGGACAGCGTCCGAAAACACGACAAATTCAAGTCGAAATACGATCTGACCGTCGACCTCGTCGCCGACGAGGAGCGCAAGGTGATCGAAGCCTATCATCTGTGGGTCGAGAAGCAGCTCTATGGCCGCCGCTATATGGGTGTCGAGCGCGCAACGTTCCTGATCGGCAGCGACGGACGGATCGCCCGGATCTGGCGAAACGTTCGCGTCAAAGGCCATGCCGAGGCGGTGCTCGAGGCCGTGCGCGCGCTTTGACGTCAATTTCGGCTGTGGCCTGAACCCGTCTGAAGCACGGGGCGCCGAAGCAATCCGGCTGCAACCCATGGGCTGCAAGCTGGGCGCCAGCAACCGACCGTTAACCTTAATGATGTGTAATGAGGCTTGTCGTTGGTGTCGTAACGAAAGCTTGGTCCTGTGAACGTAGCCAGTCAGTCAACGGTCTTTGGCAGGCGCAAGGAGCCCCATACGGTCATTATCGCCCGGGGCAACGAGATCAGGCATTTCACCATACGGCCATGGGTTGCGGCATTTTGCGGCTCCGCGCTGGCGGCGATGGCCATAGGCTATCTGCTGGCGACCTCCTATCTCGTCCTGCGCGACGACCTGATCGGCGCGACCACGGCACGGCAGGCGCGCATGCAGCAGGCCTATGAGGACCGCATCTCCGCACTGCGCGCCCAGGTCGACCGGATCACCAGCCGTCAGCTGCTCGACCAGCAGCTCATGGAAACCAAAGTTGGCGAGTTGCTGGAACGACAGACCCAGCTCAGCCTGCGCCATGGCCGCCTCGGCCCACTCCTCGAACGCGCCGAGAGCGACGTCGGAACGCCCCCTGCCGCAAGCACTGCTGTGTCGGCAAAGTCGGATAAACGCGCCGAGGTGACCGACGCCCCGCCACAGGCCTATGCGGTTGCCAGCCTCGGCGCCACCCTTGGCGCTGGCGATGCCAGGCCGTTCTCGCTGTGGTCGACCCGCTCCGATCCGCTGCCGAGCGACACGGCGGCCGATCGTGCCGACAGGCTGTTCGTGTCGATCACTGAGGCGCTCAAGACTATTGAAGGCCAGCAGCTCACCCGCATCGCCACGCTTGCCGACAACGCCTACAGAAACGCCGATGCGATTTCTCAGGCGCTCGAGGCGGCTGGGCTGCCGGTCGACAGCGATTTCGGCAAGAGCGATGCCGGCGGTCCGCTGATACCACTCGACAGATCGATGGCGTTCGACAGCAAGGTAAGGGAACTCGACGAGGCGCTGGACGCGCTCGACCGGCTGAAGACGGAGGCGCGACGGCTGCCGCTCGCCAACCCCGCCCCCGGTCGTTCGGTCACCAGCCCGTTCGGGGTGCGCACCGATCCGCTCCTCGGAACCGCCGCGCTGCATTCGGGGATGGATTTCAGGGCGCCGACCGGAATGCCTGCCAAGGTCACGGCGCCCGGCGTCGTCGTCAAGGCCGGCTGGAACGGCGGCTACGGCCGCATGGTCGAGGTCGACCATGGCAATGGTTTTGCGACGCGCTATGGGCATCTCAGCAAAATCGACGTGACTGTCGGCACGAGGCTCAATGCCGGCGACGTCATCGGCAAGACCGGCAGCAGCGGCCGCTCGACCGGCCCGCATCTGCATTACGAAATCCGCCACCATAGCAAGGCCATCGACCCGCTGCGCTTCCTGAGGGTCGGCAAGAAGGTCGCGCGGTTTCTTTGACGCCCGGGCCTGTCGGCTGCGAGCGTCACGTCAGTGCAGGACCTTTGATGCTGGCGGGACAGCGCCGCCTCTGTCCTGCCGGACATCTCCCCCACAAGGGGGGAGATTGGCGGCTTGGCCGCTCCGCTCAATCCTGCAACTTGGACAATTGGCGAAATCCGGTGCGACATCCGATCTCCCCCCAAGTGGGGGAGATGTCCGGCAGGACAGAAGGGGGGCGCGAAGGAACGCGGCATAGCCGGATCTCGCGAAATTCTTTTTGAATTCCATTTGACTGAATAAATATTCGGTGCGAACCTCTTGTCTCCCAGGGATGCAAGACATGGCACTGCGGGGGACCAATCAGGAGTTTGGGCGGCCTTACAACAGGCGCATCGTCCTTGAGTCCATCCGGCTTCACGGCCCGATCGCCCGCGGCGACATTGCCAGGCGGGTCGGGCTCACCGTGCAAACGGTCTCGACCATCGTTCGCGAGCTGGAAGAACACGGCTACGTTCTGTCGATGCGCGAAGAGCCGCGCGGGCGCGGGCTGCCTCCGGCGACCCTGCGGATCAACCCGGAGGGCGGCTATGCCGTCGGCATCCACGTCACCCCGCTCGGCATCCATGCGGCGCTGATCAATTTGAGCGGAGACGTGATCGAGAGCGCCTACCGCGAGGCCCCCAACGCAACGCCCGACCATGCCTTCGATCTGATCGGCGCCATGGTGCTTGAATTGACCGGGCTGCGGCCGGGCGGTCGCGTTCTCGGCATCGGCATGGCGCTGCCCGGCCCTTTCGGCGTGGAAACGATGAGCTTTATCGGCCCGACGACGATGACCGGCTGGAAGGACGTGGCGCTTCGGGAACGGCTGGAGGCATCGACCGGGCTGCCCGCGTTTTTTGAGACCGACATGGCGGCCGCGGCAATGGGCGAGCGCCTGTATGGCCTCGGGACGGGATATTCCGAATACTACTATCTCTATTTCGGCGTCGGTCTTGGCGGCGTCATGGTTCATGACGGAAGCGCGTTGCGCGGCGCCTGGGGAAATGCCGGCGAGATCGGACACATCCCTGTCGTGCCGGGTGGCGAGCCGTGCCCCTGCGGCAATCGCGGCTGCCTCGAAAGATACCTCTCGCTCGAGGCGCTGCAGCGCCGGAACATCAGCGACGCCGATTGGGTTGATGAAGTCGGGCCGATCTTCCGCAACGCCATCACCATCGTCGAGAACCTGTTCGATCCCGAAACCATCATCCTCGGCGGGCTGGCGTCCACCGATCTGCTTGAACGGCTGGCCGGTTCGGTTGCCAGGCTTCCCAACTCGATCTCGGCGCGAAACGACCGCACGGCGCCGCGTGTCACCGTCGCGCGCGGCGGCCAGCATGCGGTGCTGCGCGGGGCCGCCGCACTTGCCGTCTCAGGCGTGCTCTCGCCACGCTTCGGCCAGATATTCACCGCCGAGCGCGAACGCGGGCGAGATATACTGCAAGGCAAGGGGATCGCGGCATGAGCGGAGCTCAGCCTGGCATGAGCGAACCCCTGCTGGTGCTCGACAACGTCACCAAGAATTTTGGCGCGATCGAAGCGCTCAAGGGCATCAGCTTCTCGATCGGCAAGGGCGAGGTGGTGGCGCTTCTGGGCGACAATGGCGCCGGCAAATCGACGCTGGTCAAGATCATCGCCGGCGGCCTGGAGCCGACCTCCGGCCGCATGCTGTTCGAGGGCAAGGATTTTCTCGCCAAATCTCCCGCCGAGGCCAAGGCGGCTGGGATCGAGACCGTCTACCAGGACCTCTCGCTTTGCACCAATGTCGACGTGGTGGCCAATTTCTTCATGGGCCGCGAGATCACCAGGAAATTTCTTGGCGTTGCCGTGCTCGACGAACCGGCCATGGAGCAGGTGGTCGAAAAGGCTTTGGCCAGCGCCGGCACGCGCATCCCTTCGCTCAGGACCAATGTCGAGCACCTCTCGGGCGGCCAGCGGCAGGCCATCGAGCTCAATCGATTCGTCCATTTTGGCGGCAAGCTCGTGCTTCTCGACGAGCCGTTCGCAGCACTCGGTGTCGAGCAGACGCGGCGCGGCCTCGACATGATCCGCCAGGTGGCGAGGCAAGGCATCGGCGTCGTCATCATCACCCATATCATGCAGCAGGCCTTCCAGGTCGCCGACCGGATCGTGGTGATCCGGCAAGGCGTCGTGGCCGGCGATGTCGCGCGCAACAAGACAAGTCCCGACGCGGTGATCGACATGATCACCGGAGAGACGCTCGCCGGTGCCGGACCGGCAGGCTGAGGGACAAACGACGGTCCGGCGCAAAAGGAGCGAACGACATGAAGAAAATACTTCTTGCTGTCTTTGGTATCCTGGCACTGGCCTTTGCCACGCTCACGCCGGCATCCGCCCAGTCCAAGGGCACCGTCTACTACCTGGTGCCGACGTTGCTCGACGAATTCCAGACCGGCTCGGTGAGCGCTCTGGAGATGTTCCTGAAGCAGGTCGGCTACGAGATGAAGACGCTGAACGCCGATAACAAGACCGACGCCCAGCAATCGCAAATGAACGACGTTATCGCGCTCAAACCGTCGGCGATCATTCTCGCTGCCGTCGATTTCAATGCCTTGAAGCCGTCTATCGAGGCCGCCCGCGCCGCCGGCATCCCGGTGGTCGAGTTCGATCGCCAGATCACCTCGACACCGTCCGATTTCACGTCGGTGGCGGGAACGGTCGAGATCGGCCAGATTGCCGCCGATCAGGCCGAGAAGCTCTTGAAGGCGAAGCACGGATCGGCGAAAGGCAAGATCCTCCAGGTGCTCGGCGATCCCGGCGACCCCTACACGCTCGACATCCAGAAGGGTTTCGAGGAGAAGATGAAGGCGTTCCCGGACGTCAAGATCATCTCGGTTCCTGCCATGCAATGGGCGCCGGATGCAGCTGGGACCATCGTCAACGACCAGATGCTCGCCAACCCTGATATCGACCTGATCTTCAGCCATGCGGCGCACCTCTCGGTCGCCGCCGTCGCCTCACTCGAGGCCGCCGGCAAGAAGCCGGGCGACGTCATGCTGATGAGCTCGAACGGCGCGCCGGTCGGCCTCGACCTGATCCGCAAAGGCTGGCTCAACGTCGAAGTCGAGCAGCCGCTCTACGCCCAGGCCGCCGCCGTCGCCATGTTCATGGACAAGGTCGTCAGCAAGCAGGAGATCAAGCCGGGCGAGTACGACGTGCTCGGCCTGAAGTCGACCGTGACCATCGAAGCCTGGGGACCGAACATCAAGATCCCAGGCGCTGCGATCACCAAGGAAAACGTCGACAACCCGGCCTTCTGGGGCAATCTGAAGCCGCCCTCGGGCACCGTGAAGCCGGTCGAATAGCAAAGTCGCCCAGGGCTCCGGGCCGCGCTGGCCCGGAGCTCAACCCCTTTGCAGCTCGGGGCGTCCGAACGGACGCGCAAGGCAGACTGCAGCAATTTTCAATCCGCGCATGATCCTTTCCGAGGATCGATGCGCCAGCCGGATCAGCACATGAATCCCCGCACGCGCCACGCCCTCGAGTTCGTCCTCGACAACCTCGTCTGGTTCATGCTGGTCTTCGTGCTGGTGGTCTTCTCCATCTCCATTCCGAACTATTTCCAGCTCGGCATCTTCGCCAACATCATCGAGGCGTCGAGCGTGCTTGGCGTCATGTCGATCGGCCTGGCGCTGGTCATCATCGCCGGTCACATGGACCTGTCGGTCGAATCCGTGGCGGCGCTCAGCGCCATGGCGGTCGGCATCCTGTTCTGCTCGGCGGGTATCGGCCTTGGCGTTCAATTGCACCCGGCATGGCTGATGGTTCCGGTGTCGCTGCTGATCGCCCTTGCTGTCGGCGGCATCATCGGCGCCATCAACGGCTACCTGGTCGTCAAGGTTAAGATGAGTGCCTTCATCATCACGCTGGCGTCCTACATCTGGGTGCGCGGCCTCGTGCTGGTCATTTCCGGCGGCCGCTCGGCACAGGACCTCGCGCCGGCAATCCGCTGGTTCGGCATTCAGCGCCTGCTTGGCCTGCCGCTCACCGCTTGGATCGCGATTGCGTGTTTCGTGGTCTTCTCGCTGATCATGGCCAAGACCCCCTTCGGCAGGCACCTGATCATGATCGGCGGCAACGAGACCGCAACCTTCCGCGCCGGCATCCGCGTCAACCGCAACCTCGTCATCGCCTTCGTTCTCGCCGGCGCCATCGCCGGCCTTGCCGGCTGGCTGCTGGCGATCCGCACCTCCGGCGCCACCGCCAATCTCGGTGTCGGCCTGCTGTTCAACGCCTTCGCCGCCGTCGTCATCGGCGGTGTCAGCCTGAAGGGCGGCGTCGGCACCCTGCCCGGCGTCTATGCCGGCGTGCTGCTGCTGTCGGCGATCAACACGGCGATCAACCTCATGGGCCTGCCGGCCAACTTCACCCAGGTGATCCACGGCCTGCTGGTGCTTGCCGCTGTATTGCTCGACGCGTTCAAGCAAACCATCCGCCAAAGACTGGCATGAGAGGGGGGGCTGGCATGACCGGGCGTCCAGGGATCGGAAGACTTTCGGACAAGGTTGCGCTGATCGTCGGCAGCGCCCGCGGCATCGGCAAGGGCATCGCACAGCGTTTTGCCGAAGAGGGCGCCAGGCTGGTGCTGGCCGATACCGAGGTCGAGGCCGGGCAAGCGGCCGCGGACGAAGTCGGCGCTGCCTTCATCGGCACCGACATCTCGCAGATGGCCGATGCCGAGGCCGCCGTAGCACTGGCGCTCGACCATCACGGCCGGCTCGACATCATGGTCCAGAATGCCGGCATCTATCCCTGGCAATTGCTGGAAAACACCAGCCCCGAGGACTGGGACCGTGTCATGGCGGTCAATCTGCGCGGCAGCTTCAATGCCGCCCGTGCGGCGCTCGTTCCGATGAAGGCGCAGCACTTTGGCCGCATGCTGTTCACCTCCTCGATCACCGGCCCGCACGTCACCAGCCCCGGTCACGGCCACTATTCGGCGACCAAGGCCGGCATCAACGGCCTGATCCGTTCGGCCGCCCTCGAATTCTCGACCTATGGCATCACCGTCAACGGCGTCGAGCCCGGAAATATCCTCACCGAAGCCATCCAGCTGCATCGCGGCGCCGCCTATATCAAGACCATGGAGGACTCCATACCGCTCGGCCGCCTCGGCAGCCCACGCGACGTGGCCAATGCTTTCCTGTTCCTGGCCTCCGACGACGCCAGTTATATCACCGGCACGACCATCATCGTCGATGGCGGGCAACTGCTGCCCGAAGGCAAGGATTTCCGGCTGCTTCCGCCATGATCTTTCGGCGCCGGTTTTTGCCACGACGAAACGATGCCGCGCCCGATAAACTCGATTCGCTGCCAGTGCTTCAACATCGGTTTACCCGAAGTTGGTAACAGCAACGACGCTCGCTTTCGTGATCAAGCAAAGGGCCTACCTTGCGGCAGCATCATAGCTCTCCTTTCGGCAACCTGAGCGAGTGCAATTTTAGATTGCACAGCTGCGGACAGCTGCCGTTCGCCGCGATAGCCGATAGGGAGCCTGCCAGTGTCCGAAAACGCCAGGACTCCGTTGCCGGGAGCCGGACTTGAGCGTCGTTCGCGCCCTGGAAGGCGCCGATCTTCCGGCAGTCGCAGGCATGTTCCAACGCGTGCTGCGCAAAGAGCGGACCGAAGCGCCGGCCTCGCTCATCGACTATATGAGACGGTTTTATCTGGAGGCGGCGGGTTGCGGAGGCGATCTGCGGTCGCTTGTCCATGTCAACGACGCCGGCCGTGTCTCCGGGTTTGTCGGCGTTCACGTGTTGCCGATGCAGTTCAACGGCCGGCAATTACGCGCCGCCATTTGCGGTTCGCTGATGGTCGAAGATCATGAGCGCGACCCGCTGGCCGGCGCCCGCTTGTTGAAGGCTTTTTTGGATGGCCCGCAGGATATCTCCTTCAGCGAGACGGCCAATGACGTTTCCACAAAATTGTGGAAACGGCTGCGCGGCGTTGTCTTGCCGCAATACAGTCTGGACTGGGTGCGTGTGATGCAGCCGGCCAGCTTTGTGCTCGGTCTTTCCACCAGTCGCATGAAGCTTGCCCGAATGCTCAATCCGTTTGCCCATGCCCTCGACCGGTTTTATTGCAGGCGAATAAAGTCCGGCGAACGACGCTGGTCCGGCGTGGCGGCGGACGGGGCTGGTCATGGGGCTTTTCGGACATCGCAAATCGACAGCGACGCTTTTGCCAAGCTCGTCGAACCGTTAACCGCCCAGTTCGCCCTGCGCCCGAATTGGGCGGACAGCCAGCTTGATCATATGCTGACCGATGCGGCACAAAAGCCGAATCTGGGCGCGCTTGTCTATGTTTGCGTGGCATCGCCGGTCGGCACCAATGTCGGCGCATTCGCCTATCATTCACGGGCGGGCGGAATCGGTCGCGTGCTGCAGATCCTCGCCCTCCCCGGCCAGGCGGGCTCCGTCATCGACTGCCTGATCGATGATGCCGCCGCGCGCGGCGTCAGCGGCCTGCGCGGACGCATTCAACCCGCACTTCTGGAAGCAATGCTTGGGCGACGCATGGCTTTCCTGACCGTTGCCTCGACCGTAGTGCATTCACGCGATCCAGAGCTTCTGGATGCCATGAAGAATTCGCAAGCTTTCCTGAACGGGCTTGCGGGCGAGCAGTGGAGCCGGCTGATCGGCGGCCGCTTCACCTGAACGTTGAAGATTGGCGAAGCCAGTGATGACAGCCAATCTCCCCCCTCGTGGGGGGAGATGCCAAGTTTTGGCAAAGAGGGCCAGGGCAGAGGGGGGCGCGAAGGATCGCGGATTCATTCCAGCTTGGGTTCCTCGGCCCCCCCCCCCGGGGGGGGGGGGGGGGGGGGGCGGCGGGGCCCGGGCGGGGGGGGGGGGGCCGGCGGGCGCCCCGCCCCCCCCGCGGGGGGGGGCCCCCACCCCGCCGTCTGGCCCCCCCCCCCCGCGCCCTACGAAAGCCCCCTCTCCGGCCGCTTCGCGGCCACCTCTCCCCCACTTCGTGGGGGCGAGGAACCCAGGTCTTGAGAGGTCGGCGGGACAGCACCCTGGACAGCGACCCCCTCTGGCCTGCCGGCCATCTCCCCACAAGGGGGGAGATCAGCAGCTTGTCTGCCTCACCAGTTCTGTAACGCTTCACAATAGTCCGGATCGAGAGAGCCAGCTCAGGTATCGACTTCCTCGACCTCATCGACAAGTTGCGGGCGCAGGTGCAGGTAGCGCGTCGCCTTGCGCTTGGCGGCGATGTCGGCCCAGACGCGTTCCACTTGCGAGGCGTCCAGTCCCGCCGCCTGCCCCACCACTTCGGCGGCCACGCCGTTGTTGAGGCCGCAAAGGCAAAGATCCATTCGGTCATAGGCAAGCGAGAAGTAGAACTCCTCCTGCGTCTGCGCCAGCGAGTAGGTATCGGTGGTCGGCGGCCGGCTGCGGATTTCCTCGGGAACGCCGAGATAGGCCGCCAGCGCATAGACCTGCGTTTTGTAGAGGTGGGCGATCGGCTTGACGTCCGCCGCACCGTCACCGTTCTTGACGAAGAAGCCCTGATCGTATTCCAGCCGGTTGGGCGTTCCAAGAACGGCGAAGTTCAGCCGGTCGGCATGATAATATTCGATCTGCTTGCGGGTGCGCTGTTTCATGTTGGTGGCGGCGACGATGCCGAGATAGACCGGGAGCGGCATTCTCAGTTTGGTCTGCTTGCCCCTGGGGTCCTGGACGACGAGCGACGAAATATTGTAGCCCTCATGCTCGAGGGCGTTCGCAATCACGATCTTCGAGGCCCAGCCTTCGCCGTAGTCCGGGACCAATTCGCGGATGAAAGCGTCGCGACGCTGATAGCAGCCCATGGCGCGCAGGGTCGGCCCGATATCCTCCACAATAGCCTCGACACCGAAAGTGCCGGCGACAAGGCGGCCGAGCCGCAGACTTTCCGGATCGGAATCGTTTTCCGGCATGAAGAGGCACAGTACATTCTGTGGCCCGACGGCTCGCGCCGCCAAGGCGACCGAAACGCTGGAATCGATCCCGCCGGAAAGACCGAGCACGAGGCCGCGCTTGCGAATGCCGCGCAACTGCTGGCGCAACGCCGTCACGATCCTGTCCGTTTCGGCGCCGGGGTCGATCGCCAGAGCCTGCGCCAGAAAGGTCTGCGCGCCATCGCCGGGGCGACCACTCATTGCGCGGCCTCCATCATCTCCGACGCAAGCCGGCGGCTGACCTTGCCCGTATCCGTCTTCGGCAATTCCCGGGGGAATTCGATGATTTTGGGGACCATGAAATCCTCGAGGTGACGGGCGCAGTGGCGCATGACATCCTTTTCGCTGAGCTTCGGGTCCGAGCGTATGACGAGCGCGCCGATCGCATGCCCGAGCAGCGGATCCGGCACGCCGACGACAACGGCTTCGGCGATGCCGGGATGGGCGTGAAGCACGGCTTCCACTTCCTTCGGCGCCACTTTTTCTCCCCGCGTCTTTATGATGTCGTCCTTGCGGCCGACGAAATAGAGAAATCCGTCCTCATCGGTCCTGAACAGGTCACCGGTATAGAGGACCTTCTCCCAAGGGTTCGGGCCCGGTCGCAGCGCCCGTTCGGTCGCAGCTTCGTTGCGCCAATAACCCTGCATGACGTGCGGTCCGCGAATGACCAGCTCACCCGCTGCGCCCGTTGGCAGGCGTTGCCCGTTGTCGTCGACGACAAACACTTCGGTGTTCGGAATGGCTATGCCGACCGATCCCGGCCGGCGGTCGAGCTCCTCGGGCGGGAGGTAGGTGCAGCGCTTGCATTCCGTCTGGCCATACATCGAATACAGCCTGACACCGGGAAAAAGGCAGCGCAGGCGTTCGATATGGGCCGGCGGCAAGGCCGCAGCCGTGTTGGAAATATAGCTGACGCTGGGCAGGAAGCCCGGTTCCAGGTCCCGCATCTGCAGGATCATCGCTGCCATCGTCGGCACCAGCGGAAGACCGGTGACGCCCTCCTCGCGAATACGTTCGAAGACCGCCTGAGGAAAGGCGAAGGATTTTTCGAGCACGAGCGTGGCGCCGAGCCTGACGGCCATCAGCAATTGATAAAGGCCATAGTCGAAGGCAAGCGGAAGGACATTCAGAATGATGTCGTCCGGCGTGTTACGCAGATAGGTGGTGATGGAGTCCGCTGCCGCGTCGCAATTGCGGTGCGTCATCATCACGCCCTTGGGCCGACCGGTTGAGCCTGAGGTGTAGATCAACATCGCCAGATCGACGTCGATGCCGCGGTGGTCGATCTCCCCGGCTTCGAGCGTCAAACAGTCGGCCAGCGATGTCGCCCCCACCGGGCATTGGCCATCGGCGCCAACGGTCGAAGCCACGAAGATGCCGGTGTTGCCGCCGCAGGCTTCAGCGACCACGGGCATCAGTTTTGCCTGGGTGAGGATCGCCGCAGCGTCGCAATCGGCAAGGATATAGGCAAGCTTGTCGGCCTTGGTCGATGGGTTGACCGGGATGAAGGTCGCCCCTGCCTTGAGCACAGCGAAAATCGAAACCGCGGCCTCCCAGCAATTGTCCATGAGGATCAGGACCCGATCATCGCGCCTGACGCCGTTCAGGAAAAGGGCAGCGGCAAGGCGACTCGAGAGATCGTCCAATTCTTCGTAGCTCAGCCTTTTATGCCTGGTGATCAATGCCGTCTTGGCAGGTTGGGCAGCGGCATTCGCGGCCAGAAAATGTTCGATCCGCACGGAACGCTCCTCGCCGATCGGGCCTAGACTGTCGCTGCTTTCGCCTTGATGAAGGACGATATACGGTCGACCGAATCCAGATTGGCCGGCACAATGTCGGAATCGACCATCGCTATGCCGAAGGTATCCTCGATGAAGGCCACGAGTTCGACCACGGCGGTCGAGTCGATGATGTCGTTCTCGATCAGCGAGGCTGCATCTGCAAGTTCGTAAGACGTGTCGCCGAACAAGAAGTTGTCGACGATAAAGGCTCTGACCTTGTCCTTGATTGTAATCATCATTTTTTCCTTCCCTGGATTTCCTAGGCCGCTCGTGCCGCACTGGCTTCTTGGCCGGTGAAAATTTTCTGCCACAGTTGCGTCGACAGGATGCCGACGAAGGCCGCGTTGTCGCGGAACCCCGACACTGGCTGCGTGCGGCATTTCTCATGAAGGCTGGCCACCGCCTTGGCGTTGAACAGTCCGCCGGCAGCGATGCTCGCTTCACTCAGCAAATCGCTGATATAGTCCAGTTCCCCGGCTCCGACGAAGGAGCGGGCGTCCGGAGCCCGGTAGGGCTGTTTGGCACGTTCCCGGATCGCGCTGGGAAGCAGGTGCTTGGCCGCTTTGCGCAATATGTGCTTTTCCACCAAACCCTTCAGCTTCATGTCCGGCGGAAGTCTTGCGGCAAATTCCACCAGGCGATGATCGAGGTAGGGAAACCGCCCTTCGATACCATGCGCCATGGCCATCCGATCGCCTTGGCTGGAGAGGATGTAACCCGGCAGCAGGAAGCGGCTTTCGAGATATTGCGCCTGATGCAGCGGGTGCCACAGGGGAAAAGCCTGGGGCAGCCGGCTGACCAGTTCCTCGGCCGCATCATAGCCCTTCAACGTCGCGCGCAGGTCACCGGAAAAGAAAATCTTCGCCGCCGCCGTGGTCTTGAAGCGCGGCCGATGCGAGAACAGCGGATCGTCGAGCGCAGTGTTGCCGGTGTTGCCGGCGCCGAAGAACGCCGCCAAATACTCCACGGACTGCTGCTGCAGGCCCGGCAGATAGGGATAAAGCCTGCGGAACAGGTTTGGCCTGATGCGCGATGCCGGCTGGCGTGCGCAGAACCGGCGCACACGCGCTTCCCTAAAAATATCGTAGCCGGCAAAAACCTCGTCGGCGCCCTCGCCGGTCAGCACCACTTTCAGGCCGGCCTGGCGAACGAGGCCGGACAACTGGTAGAGCGGGGCCGGGGCGGTGCGGATGATCGGCCGCTCGGCAAAGCGGATGACTTCGGGGAAGACGCCGGCGATATCGCCGCCCTGGCAGGCAATGGTTCGATGGCGGGCGCCAAGGGCTGAAGCCATCTCGGTCTGGAAGGCGCTTTCGTCGTGCTCGGCGCTGTCGAACGTCACCGAAAATGTCTGCAGCTGGAGAGGAGTCATGCCGGCGGCAAGCACTGAGACCAAGGATGAATCGAGCCCGCCCGAAAGATAAGAACCGACCGGCACGTCGGCGCGCATGCGAAGCCTCACCGCATCGCTCAACAGCGCCTGCAGTTCCTCGGCCGCATCGTCCTCGTTCGTGAGCTTCGGCGGCGCGTCCCGATGCGGATAATCGAGCTGCCAATAGCGTTTGACCGTGACTTGCCCCGGCGTCGCGATCATCACGCTCGCCGGCTCCAGCTCAAAAATATTGCGGAAAGCCGTGCGGGGAGCGATCGGCGCCCACAGCGTAAAGATCTGGTCGAGCGCTATCGGATCGATCTCGGCCGAGACGCCGGGCACTTTTAGCAGCGCCTTGATCTCCGACGCGAAGTAAAGCACGCCGTCCTTGTTCGTGTAGAACAGCGGCCGGACCCCCACGCGGTCTCGGGCAAGCACCATGCGCCGGCGCCTGTTATCCCATATCGCGAAGGCGAAATCGCCGTTCAGAAGCGACAGGCAGTCTTCGCCCATCTCGTCATACAGGTGCAGGATGACCTCGGTGTCGCTCGACGTGCGGAAGCGCCGGCCCTTGGCGATCAGCTCTTCGCGCAGTTCCAAATAGTTGAAAATCTCGCCGTTGAACGCAATCGTCAAATTGCCTGACACGTCGGACATCGGCTGCTGGCCATCACCGATGCCGATCACCGACAGCCGCGCATGGCCGAGCCCGGCGTCGGCGGTCACAAATTTCCCTTGCTCATCCGGCCCGCGATGGGCGATCGCAGTTATCATCCGCGCAAGCAAAGCTTCCGCATCCCGGATCGAACCGAAATAGCCCCCGAATCCGCACATTGCTATGACTCTTATATCGGTGAGGTACGGAGCATAAGCGCGATGGTTGGCACAAGCGTTAACCAGATACTTTCGGCAAACGCATGGTTAACAACAGTTAAACAACAAAGGTGCGTTTTGTCCTCGGACAGCCATTTCATTACGCGGTTCCGCTAAGTCGCGAACCTCGCCGGGACCAACACTCTCTGAATTGGCGATCCCGCTCCTCCTTTTGGATGAGCCACGGTTGTCGGATTCTTTTTAAGCTAGTAGCAGGCGAGGAATATGGAGGAGGGACAAAATGAACAAGGCAGGTATTTCTGCGATAGCCATCTCGCTTTTAACAGCGGCCATGGTTTATCTGGCTCAGGCCCACAAAGCATCCGTCAACGCAGTCATCGGGACGACTTGGAATTTCACCTTGGGAGATTTCTCAGGTACTGTTCCTTCTACAAAATCCTGGTAATTGGGCCGGGATAGCTATGGAAAGAAAAGATATACAATCCTATTTTTCGCCTCCATTATGGGTGGGTCTCCCCCAAAGTAGTTAATGGCTCATTCTTCTAATCCGTGCTTCAATTTGAGGTTATTCGCACGAGGGAGGATCGAATGCGTAACGCCATCTGTACAGTCATTTCTGCCTTCTCAGTTGCAATCTTTGTTAACGCCGGCTTCGCGGACCCGCTTCCAAAAGGGGCAGTCAAGATGACCTCGGCCGAAGTTAAGGCACTCTACACTGGCAAGTCTGGCATCTGGAAAAAAAACCGGGGGTACTTTGCCCCGGACGGGAGCTATTCCACATATGCCAATGACAAATCGTATTTCGGAGAAGGGCGCTGGTCCGTCGCCGGCAACAAGGTGTGTGTCAAGTCTGACTTCGTAGGTGTCAAGGACGGCAAGGTAAACTCCAAAATCGGCCCTTTCTGTTGGACGTACTATAAGGCTGGGAAGAAGATCTGGTCGGAGTACACCGACCACAAGGGCAAGAACTACGGCTGGTGGGATAAGGAGCTGACCCTGCTCACCAAGGGCGACAAGGTCACGAAAACCGCCGCTGCCTTGAAGGCAAAAGCTCAGGCGGTTGCGGGGAACTAAGCCGCTCCGTCCCGCATCATCGTGGGGGCCAACCATCAATTTGGCGGAAGGTAGGTCAGCCTGAGGGCGGTTCCGCCTCCGATTCTCCTGCCTGAGGGGCGGGCTCTGCCCGCTTCCTCGGGTCGGTTGCACCGACTCAAAGTGCGTCAGCACTTGAGGCGCGTAGTCTCCTTCGTGGTCACCGAGCCCACTGCTTGCTCGACATACAGCAAGGGCCCCTTTCTGTTGTTTCCGTAGCCATTCCGCTGCGACTTCTCACAGCGCCTTCTAATGTTCTTCCTGCTGATTGACCAGATTCCCGTACTCGTCCAGAAGTAGGAATTCGGCGTGGCGGTAGTCTAGAACGTTTGAACGTTCCGCCAGGTTATTGAAAAAACATGGTGGGCGATGACGGGCTCGAACCGCCGACATCTTCGGTGTAAACGAAGCGCTCTACCAACTGAGCTAATCGCCCGCTCCGGGGCGGACCTTTAAGCAGTTAGGGCCGGGTTCGCAAGGCCAAATGAGCGCACAACGCCCTCCCCGCTTGTCGTTTTCGGCGGCAAAATCCGGCTTGTCAAAAAACCTTCTGCTGTTTGCTGTTATGCTGTCGCGCTCCGCTTGACACCCGCTGGCTTACGCCTTATCCACCGCCCCAACGACGAACACGGCTGACCGTGCTCGTCTTGCGCGGGTGTAGCTCAGTTGGTTAGAGTGCCGGCCTGTCACGCCGGAGGTCGCGGGTTCGAGCCCCGTCACTCGCGCCATTTTCAATCACTTAGCTGATTGGAAATGAAAAAAACTCTGAATGCCGGACCGGCAATTCAGATATTCGGGTCGTCCTTGGCGCCCGATAAATCCTAGCGCTTGGCCTGATTTTCAGAACCCGTTCGAACCTGGCTCATCACCGCTTGCGGATCGACGTTCTGAGTGTTCCTACTTTTGCCGCGGGTCTTCCAGGCCGATGCCGATCTGACGGAAACGGCCCGCCCGGCGTTCGAGGACGGCTTCGGCGAGCGCGCGGGCGGCGTTGCGGACTTCCTCCTGGATTGTCTCGTCGGCATCGAGTTCATCATGACTTGTGGCGTACGGCTTCCAGTAACCGATGTAGCGGTCGAGTTCGGCGCTCGGGCCGGCCGGCGACAACTTCATGAAGCGCAGCCAGTCAGCGATGGAATATGGCGCACATTCTCCGCACCTTCGACATCGCCGTGCACGATCACAGAAAACAGCCTGCCTGCCAGATGACGCGGATAGTCCCACCCGGCCAGTTCGACCTCCTTTGCCTTTGCCGCATCCTTGCCTTGTGTCAGCGAAGGGTCTGGATTGCCACCGTCAGCGCAGACAAGCCTGTCCATCATCAGTTTGACAGGCGAGGAAACCTGATACCAATTCACCGGCGAGATGATCATGATGCCGTGGGCGGCGACCCACATCGGATAGATTTCGTTCATCCAGTCCTGAACTTGCCCAAGCGAATGGTTGGGATAGCAGGAACAGGGCCAATGGCAGAGCGGAGCGGCCGTCGAAAAGCACGCCTTGCAGGGATGGATGTTCCTCCCGTATTCGGAAGCAAGCCGCGACAGATCGAGAATTTCGACCGCAAGTTTCGTTTCCTTGTCGATGGTCTCACGGGCGATTTCGGCGAGCCGGAAACTCTTCGACATCTCGCCGGGACAGGTGTGCTCGCTGCGCGACGACCCGTTGACGATCAATAGACGCGGCGGCACCGTCAGATCCTCGTACCGACGCTGCGCCGCTAGCACCGCCTCGTGCGCCGCAATCCAATCGACGGACAGATCGTAGTCGGGGTCGCTGAACGCAGGACCGGCTTTCCTCGTGATCGGGCTCTTGCGGGAATCCGCATAAGCCTGCCAGGCGATCGAAGCGATTTGCTCAATCGACTGGGCGAGCGGTTCGAACGCTGGGTCGACGAATTGCTGCTTGTACCTCGCCTTGAAGGCTTTCTCACTCAGTCTGGGACTAGCCATGCCCTTGCGAGGCGCTGGGGCTTTCCCGGCAAATTTGCCAACGAGACCAGCCATTTCCGAATTCCTTTCCCGAATATTCGTCCAGGCATCCAAGCCAAACCCGCTGCTCCCCCGCATGGTTCCTGGCGCGTTTGTAGATCTTCGCTGCATGTTGGTCCCGACGAGCAAGGAGCGAAGCGGCGCGGCGCAGACGCTGGGATCCATTCTGTGACATCCGCCTAAGAATGCAGCGGTCAGAATAAAAGCGCTCCGTAGCGATCCTTCGCGCCCCCCTCTGTCCTGCCACTCTTTGCCAAGACTTGGCATCTCCCCCCTTGGCGGGAGATTGGCAGCTTCGCGGACAGCGGCCTTTTGCGAGGCTGGTGGTTGGCGAAATCAGTGATGAAGGCCAATCTCCCTCGTTGTGGGGAGATGTCCGGCAGGACAGAGGAGGCGCTGTCCCACCGCGATCAAAGGTTCTGCCAAGAGCAGCGCTGCGAAGTAATGGCATGGACCGAAGGCGCGGGGTGCTTCGGCTAATCTCGAAAGTTTGCGAGCCGCCACTGAGACCGGCCCGCTGACGGGAGCTGCTGATCGGCCCCCGATCTGTCGAAATCACTGTGCCGAACTACTAATACAAAAGCTTCAACTCTCAGTTTCCTGAGAGTTATCGACTTTTTTGTTCGGTGCGTCACAAGCCGGCCATATGCGTTTGAGCATTGGATTTTCCCCGGCCCGTCCCACTTTCGGGTCCGATGCTCGAACGGAGAACAAGCCTTGGATGCCCTGAAGTCGCTCATCGAATCGCGCCGCTTCGACCTCGCGATCATGGTCCTGATCCTGATCAACGCCGTCACGCTCGGCCTCGAAACCTCGCCCGATGCGATTGCTGCCTTTGGCCCGCTTCTAACGGCCATCGACCGGGCGATCCTCGGCGTCTTCGTGCTCGAACTCGCGATCCGGCTGGTCGTCTACAGGATGCGTTTCTTCCACGATCCGTGGCGCATCTTCGACCTCTTCGTCGTCGGTTTTGCGCTGATCCCGGCGACCGGGTCGCTCTCGGTGCTGAGGGCGCTGCGCATCCTGCGGGTGCTGCGCCTGATCAGCATCGTTCCGTCGCTGCGCCGTGTCGTCACCGGCTTCATCACCGCCCTGCCCGGCATGGGCTCGATCATGCTGCTGCTCGGGCTGGTGTTCTACGTCTTTGCGGTGATGGCGACCAAGCTCTACGGCTCGTCCTTTCCCGAACTGTTCGGCGGCATACCAAAATCGCTGTTCACGCTTTTCCAGGTCATGACGCTCGAGGGCTGGTCGGACGGCGTGGTGCGCCCGGTCATGGAGGTCTATCCGGCCGCCTGGCTGTTCTTCATCCCGTTCATCATCGCGACCTCGTTCACCGTGCTCAATCTGTTCATCGGCGTGATCGTTTCGGCGATGGAGGCCGAGCATGAAGCCGTGGAATTGGCCGACAGGGCGACGCTGCACAGCGATCAGGCCATGATCCTGGCGGAGTTGCAGGCGCTGCGGGCGGAGGTCCGCGAATTGACCGGCGTTCGCGGCTAAATCGCCTCCGCGAGCATTGCAAAACAATCTTGTCCGGTGGCGGCTTCTGATGGTGTGGTGCCGTGAAAGAGCCCGCCGCTCCATTTGCGAAGCGGCGGGGCCCCCCGATTCCCCCCCGATTGCCAAGTCAAGGTTGCCCCCGGCATTGCTGACCGTGCAATTGCGGCGCCAGACCCAGTGACCCATTACGGGACACCTCTGCCAAAGACGCAAGATAGGTTTGCCGATTCACATTAACTGTGGCTAATATGTCACCGTGGTCGGAATGGACTAACGTGGAGAGCGCCGGCGAGGCTGCGCGGCCAACGCGGCGCAGACCCTGGGATCCATTCCGTTACCTCAGAGTGTCACGACGGCGCAGAACCTTTGATCTCGGCAGGACAGAGGGGGGCGCGAAGGATCGCTACAGATCAGCATTTTCCTGAGCCGCTGCATTCCTCGGCTGAGGTAACGATCGAAGCGGACCGCCTGCAGCGGTTCCACCTGCGGATTTATTCACCCGTTTCGGCCGCACCTCCGTGGAAGAAGGATCGGATTTCCTCCCGGTCAACGCTGTCATCGCCGTCCTCGTCGACGGCGTTGAATATCCGCTCGACAAAATCCTGAACCTCGGTTTGAGAAAGCGCACCATCGCCGTCGGCGTCGACTATGGCGAACATCATTCGCATCCGTGCGCCATGCATCATCCCGCCTCCCATATGGCGCCCATCATGCGGACCTCTACGGAAATCACGATGCCAACGGTCGCCACCTCGCCGCTCTGCTCGCGGGCGGCGATGCTCCTGCATTCTCTCCTCCAACATCTCAGTCATCATCTCACGCATCGTTTGGCGCATGGAGTCTTCGATTGTTCCGCCTGGCGACGGCTGTGAACCTTGTGCAGGTGCGGCGGGCGCAGGTGGGCTCGTCTGGGATAGCGCCGGCGAGGCCAGCATAGCCAGCGCCGCGGCGACTGCTGTGGTTTTGCTTGCTAGTGTCATCGTATTCTCCTTTGGAGAGACCGAACATGTCGTGCAAGCCAAACCCGCTGCTCCCGACATAGTTCCTGGCGCGTTGGTGGATGATCGCTGCATCCTGGTCCCGGCCCAGAATAAGAGCGCTCCGTAGCGATCCTTCGCGCCCCCCTCTGTCCTGCCGGACATCTCCCCCACGAGGGGGGAGATCGGCCTTCATCAATGATTTCGCCAACCACCAACCTTGCAAAAAGGACGCTGTCCGCGAAGCTGCCAATCTCCCCCCTCGTGGGGGAGATGTCCGGCAGGACAGAGGGGGGGCGCTGTCCCTCCGCGATCAAAGGTTCTGCACCGCAACAGCGCTCCAAGGTCACGGAATGAATCCCAGCGCCCTGATACGATCCGTTTTGGCCGGAGGCATCACCCCCTGGCGAGCAGCGCCTCGACCTCTTGCAGCGTCGGCATCGACGGCGCCGTGCCCGGCCGGGTGACCGAGATGCCGGCGACGGCGCAGGCGAAGCGGACCGCCTGCAGCGGTTCCACCTCTCTCGCAAGTGCGGCGGCCAGGCCGCCATTGAAGGCGTCGCCGGCGCCGGTTGTCTCGACCACGGGACCGGCATTGATCGCGCCGACATGGTCGGAGCGGCTGACCGAATGCAACAGCGCGCCCTGTTCGCCGAGCGTCACGATAACCGCACCGGCGCCTTTTTCGAGCAGACTGTCGGCAGCGCGGCGGGCGTCGTCGATGGAGGACACCTTGATGCCGGTCAGTTCCTCGGCCTCGGTCTCGTTGGGCGTGACATAGTCGCAGAGCGTGTAGATGCGCTCGGGCAGGCTTGCCGCGGGCGCCGGGTTGAGGATGGTCGTCACCCCTGCCCCGCGCGCGATCTCCAGCGCCCGCATCGCCGCCTCGATCGGCTGTTCGAGCTGGGTGACGAAGACGCCGGCCGAGCGGATCAGGCCGGCGTTGGCCTCGATATCGTCGGGCGAAATCAGCATGGCCGCACCCGGACTGACGATGATGGCGTTGTTGCCGCTGGTCTCCTCGACGAAGATATAGGCCGCACCCGTATAACTCTCCGGCGTGTCGATGACGGCGCTCTTCACGTCGGCCTGGGTCCAGGTCTGCCTGGCCATATCGGCAAAGGGATCGACGCCAAGACGCGTCAAAAAGGTGATGTCGGCGCCGAGACGGCCGGCCGCAACCGCCTGGTTGGAGCCTTTGCCGCCCGGACCGAGGGTGAAGGATGTACCGAGGATCGTCTCGCCCATGCGCGGCTGGCGCGCGGCGCGGTAGGCGGTGTCGGCGACGAAGACGCCCAATATGACGACAGGCTTGATGACCACAGGCTTGCCTGGCATCCCGCTACTCCGCGTCCGGCGGGACGACGCCCTTGCGGAAGGCAAAACAGCCATAGAAGCGGCGCTCGCCGGTCTGGATGACGCAATAGGCCTTTTTGGCACGTTCGTAGAAGGCGTAGCGCTCGACCGAAATCATCGGCCAGGCCTTGCCCTCCGCCGCATCGATCTCGCTTTGCACTTCTTGCTGCACGGCGGGAATCTCGTCCGGCTTGCCGACGATCTCCATGCGGGCGGCGGCATCGTCGACGAAATTGTCCAGCGGATAGAGCGACAGCACCGCCTTGACCACATCAGCCGCCGGCGCATCGATGCGCAGCAGCCGGCCGAGCACGGTCTGGCGCGCCACCGAATCGGAGGGGAAGTTGGTGTCGGCGATGATCAAATCGTCGCCATGGCCCATCGCCCGCAGCGCCTGAAGCACGTCGGCATTGAGCAGCGGATTGATCCCTTTGAGCATAGTTCCCTCCCGAACGGGCTTTTTTGATGCCAAGCCTGGCGCATGATCCCGAAGCGTTGTCGGTTTTCGGACAAATTCATACGCAATTCAAAGTTTTCAGAGACGATTTCCGGTCTCTGCGTCGAAGAGATGGACCTGGTCGAGCCGCGGTTTCAGGTGCAGCGTGTCGCCCGGCTTGAAGTCGTGGCGCTCGCGGAACAGCGCCACCATCTCGCCCTCGCCGAAACGCAGGAAAACCAGCGTTTCGGAACCGGTCGGCTCGACCACGGAAATCTTCGCCGGCACGCCGTCGGGGTGGATTTCGAGATGCTCGGGCCTGACGCCGTAGACGACATTGCGCCCGTCCTCCACCTTGCTGTTTTGAGCCATCGGGAACGGCGTCCCGGCGATCTCGACGATGGGCTTGTCGCCCTTGCGTGCCACGCCCTTGAGCAGGTTCATCGATGGCGAGCCGATGAAGCCGGCGACGAACAGATTGGCCGGCCGGTCGAACAATTCCAGCGGCGCGCCGACCTGCTCGATGCGGCCGTCGCGCATCACCACGATCTTGTCGGCCATGGTCATGGCCTCGATCTGGTCGTGCGTGACATAGATGGTGGTGGTCTTCAGCCGCTGGTGCAGTTCCTTGATCTCGGTGCGCATCTGGACGCGAAGCTTGGCGTCGAGGTTTGACAGGGGCTCGTCGAACAAAAACACCTGCGGGTTGCGCACGATGGCGCGACCCATGGCGACGCGCTGGCGCTGGCCGCCCGAGAGCTGGCGCGGATAGCGCTTGAGATAGGGATTGAGGTCGAGGATATCGGCGGCGCGCTTGACCCGCTCGGCGACATCGGCCGGATCGGTCTTGCGCAGCTTTAGCGCAAAGGCCATGTTCTGCTCGACCGTCTTGTGCGGATAAAGCGCGTAGTTCTGGAACACCATGGCGATGTCGCGCTTGGCCGGCGGCAGATGGTTGACGACACGGTCGCCGATGGCGATCGTGCCGCCGGAAACGGTCTCCAGCCCCGCCACCATCCTGAGCAGTGTGGACTTGCCGCACCCCGAAGGACCGACCAGCACCACGAACTGCCCGTCGGCGATGTCGACGCTGACACCGTGCAGGACCTTGACGGTTCCGAACGCCTTGGCCACATTGCTGATCGCGACTTGAGCCATTGGCCCCCCTTTCGTTGCGGTGAAGCTAAACAACGCAAACAGCGAGGGCAAGTCAGTCTTTTATAGATAAAAAACCCCATTGTCGTTTGACACGGCACCTGGTTGTGAGAATAGTGAAAGGGCTCGGCTTTTGACCCTGTTCCGGGCGCGCCGGCACGCTGGTCCGGACCACGGAAGTCGAAGCGTCGCGGGAGGAAAGTTTGGGCCGCCATTTCCAGGAGCCGCTGTTGTTGGGGAACGCGATCAGCGCTTCTGCATTCAAAACAATCACCATTGAGATTCTGGGAGGAACGAGATGAAAGTCAGCCTTTACAACCAATTTATGCGCGCGGGAGCCACTCGCCGCGATGTCTTGAAGGGCGCTGCCAGCATGGCCGCGATCGCCGCGGCATCCGGCGCCGGGCTTGGCGCGCTGACGCGCCCGGCTGCCGCCGCCGATGATCTGCGCGCGCAGATCCTGCAGATCCCCGGGGTCGGCAAGGGCCAGCCGACCGATGCCGACTTCCTGCAGGTCGGCGAGCTTTGCCTGGGAGCGACCAAGGCCAACGTCAAGGAGGGCGAGTTCGCTGGGGTCGAGCTCACCTTCATGGGGCTCAACAACCAGAACCTGCACAACGTGCTGTTTCGTGGCTTCCTGAAGCCGTGGGAGACTTATACCGGCGCCAAGATCAACTGGATCGACCTCGCCCAGGCCGACTACAATCCGCGCCTGCAGCAGGCGATCGCCACGAACACAATCGACTTCGATATCGTCGAGATGGGAGCGCCGTTCGAAGGCGATGTCTGTGGCAAAGGCCTCACCTCCGAAATGCCGGACTGGGTCAGGCAGCAGATCGACATGGACGACCTGGTGGCCTACCTGAAGCCGCCGGTCGGCACCTGGGACGGCAAGCAGTATCGCGTGACCGTCGATGGCGATGCGCACAACTTCAACTACCGCACCGACGTGTTCGCCGATGCCGACCTCGCCAAGGCATGGAAGGACGGCGGCGGTGGCGGTGAATGGGGCGTGCCGAAGACCTGGCAGCAGGTGCAGGCGGTGACCAAGTTCCTCAAGGGCAAGCAAGTGAACGGCCAGGACGTCTTCGGCTATCTCGATGCGCCCAAGCCCTGGGGCGGCTTCGGCTTCTATTTCCTCGGCAGTCGCGCCAGCGCTTACGCCAAGCATCCCGATGACAAGGCCTGGCTGTTCGATCCGGATACGATGAAACCGCGCATCAACAACCCGGCCTGGGTGCGGGCGATCCAGGACGTAATCGACGCTCTGCCTTCCGAACCGCAAGATCAAATCAATGCCGACCCGAACCAGACCTGTTTCTCGCAATTCCTGGGCGGCACCGGTTCGATGCTGGTTTGGTGGGGAGATGCCGGCTCGAACGTTAAAACCAACGACTCGTCGGTTGTCGGCGACGTCACCGGCTTCTCGATCCTGCCGGGCTCAGACGATGTCTACAACTCCAAGACCGGCCAGTGGGAAAAGCTCGCCAGCGGCCCGAACCATGCGCCGAACTGCGCCTATATCGGCTGGGGCGTCTACGTCATGGCTCGTGTCGATTCGGATGAAAAGAAGAAGAAGGCGGCCTGGTCTGCCGCGGCCCATCTCGGCGGCAAGGACCTGTCGCTCTGGTGCGCGGCATATCCATCCGGCTTCCAGCCTTACCGCAACAGCCATTTCAACATTCCGGAATGGGTGGCGGCGGGCTACGACGAGGCGTTCATCAGCTCCTATCTGAAGTCGGAAGCCGACAGCTACAACCATCCGAACGCCGCGATCGAGCCGCGCATCCCCGGCATCTTCCAATATTACAGCGCCGCCGAGGACATCCTGGCCAACACATTTGCCGGCAAGATGACGGCGCAGGAAGGCGCCGACGCCATTGCAGCCGCCTGGGAGAAGCTGACCGACCAGATCGGCCGCGAAAACCAGATCAAGCTCTACAAGGCCTCGCTCGGCATGTAGGCTGAGACTGTCGTGAACCGCGGTCCGGCGACGCAAGCCGCCGGACCCCAGCTTGACCGGCCAGCCGGTCATAGCAGCCCTGACCGGCCAGCCGGTCATAAAAGCCTTCAGTGAACGGACGGGACGCGTGGCTGACCAGACCTTGCCCACCAATGCGTGGCCGGCAAACGCCGCTCCAGCCGATCTGATATCGCCGGGCCGCAAGCGGCTCGGCCGGGCGTTGATGGCTATTGCGACGCTCGGCCTGCTGGCAGTGATCGCAGTTCAGATCCTCTACAAGACAGAGGTCGACACCATCGGCTTCGAGACCTGGCGGCCGGTCGTCTACGCCTATGTGCTGTGGGGTATAGCACTCGGCATCGGCCAGGTGCTGACGCGCGGCGAAGACGGCCAGCGCGCACTGTTCCTGCTGCCGGCGCTGCTGTTTACCATCGCCATGGTGATCTTCCCGACGCTGTTCGGCTTCTACGTCGCGCTGACCGACTGGAACCTCAGTTCCTTCTCCGGCCGCAAGTTCAACGGTCTCGACAATTTCTGGCAGATGCTGGCCGACCCCTACTACCGCAACGCGCTGTTCAACATGGTGCTCTATGTGCTCGCGGTGCTGGTCGAGTATGTCATCGCCTTCGGCCTTGCACTGCTGCTCAACGCACAGATCAGGGCGCGCAAATTCTTCCGCGTCGTCTTCCTCCTGCCGTTGATGCTGTCGCCTGTCGCGGTATCGTGGATGATCGGCAAGTCGCTGATGGAATACCGGTTCGGGCCGGCCGCAGCGCTGGCGCGCCAGCTCGGCTGGGAGAACCCCGCCTTCTTCTCAAACCCGATCACCGCCCGCATCTCGATCATGGTGCTGGATGCCTGGACGTTCATCCCGTTCATGATGATCATGCTGCTCGCCGGCCTTCAGGCGATGTCGCGCGAGGTGCTGGAGGCGGCCAGGGTCGACGGCGCCAATGCCTGGCAGACCTTCTGGCAGGTCACCTTCCCGCTGATGCTGCCGGTATCGGTGACGGCGATCATCCTGCGCATCATCTTCAAGCTGAAGCTTGCCGACATCATCATCACCGTCACCTCGGGCGGCCCGGGCGGCGCGACCGATTCCGTGTCGAGCTTCATCTACCGCGAGTATCGCGACCGCTCGAATGTCGGCTACGGCACCATGCTGGCGATGGCCTACCTGATCATCATCATCGTGTTCGTGACGTGGCTGTTGAAATTCGCCAATCGCTTCGTGCGCAACGTCAATTGACAGGCGGCCAGATGAGCGTTCAGACCACCGACTATGCCGCTTCCGAAATCCGCTCGCCGGCGAGCTTTTTCGCCAACCGCGTCTTCATCTATGGCGCGCTGGTGTTCTGGGCCTTCATCTGCCTGTTCCCGATCTACTGGACGATAACCACCTCGTTCAAGACCGCGGTCGACGTCACCCAGGGCCATCTCATCCCGTTCGTCGACTTCCGGCCGGACTGGAAGGGCTGGCGCTCGCTCGGCCTGTCGCCGGATGCGATCTTCCGGACCTCGACGGTGCGCGACGAGTTCATCAAGCGCTTCATGAATTCGGTCATCACCTCGGTCGGCGCATCGAGCCTCGCCATCGTCATCGGCAGCCTCGCCGCCTACGGCCTCACCCGCTACCGCTATCATTTCGCCTGGTTCAAGAACGAGGACATCTCCTTCTTCTTCCTGTCGCAGTTGATCCTGCCGCCGGTGGTGCTCGCCCTGCCCTTCCTCGTGCTGTACCGGGAAGTCGGCATGCTCGACACGCGCATCGGGCTGATCCTGCTCTACACGCTGATGGTGCTGCCGATCGTCATCTGGATCATGCGCGACCAGTTCAACTCGATCCCGGTCGAACTGGAGGAAGCAGCGCTCGTCGACGGCCTGTCGATCTGGGGCGCCTTCTTCCGCATCGTCATGCCGATCGCGCTGCCGGGCATGGTCGCGGCCTTCATCCTGGCGATGGTGCTGTGCTGGAACGAGTATTTCTTCGCCGCACTGCTGACCTCGACCGACGCAAAAACCATTCCCGTCATGGTGGCGAGCCAGACCGGCTCGCAGGGCATCAACTGGTGGTCGATGGCCGCACTCGCCACCGCCGCGATCACGCCGCTCGCCGTCATCGGCATCGCGCTGGAGCGCTACCTGATCATGGGCATGACCGCAGGCGCGGTGAAATAAGCGGTTGCTTCTTAACCTTCTCCCCTTGTGGGAGAAGGTGGATCGGCGCGCAGCGCCGAGACGGATGAGCGACTATCTGGGGTGTCAAGTTGCATTTGCGAACTCTTTGCGCGCATCGCGTGCTTTTGCATTGAGAATGACGAG